>JBLHHD010000025.1:0-13949 GCA_047614605.1 Alteromonadaceae bacterium | reverse complement strand
CTTTGTCATCACCCTTTCTTATTATTGGCTGCCTGTTGAACCCAAACTTAATGATACGCAGCTTGATACTTCGCTAGTTGATACTTCGCTAGTTGATGCTTCGCTAGTTGATGGTGTGCGGGTTTATAATTTGCAAATGGATAACGCAACACCCGTCAGTAACCCAGACAACCTAATGGCGGCCCCACCAATAATGGCTGACGAATCGGCAAGCGATGAGGCCGCTCCTGATGTGCTGATGCGTCCCTCAGCACCGGCTACTGATGCACTGCCATCCCGTCAATCCAACAGAAGCGAGGTTATGCGCACAGCCAAACGACAAACCCGAGCTGAAATGGCCGACAACGCAGTGAGTGATGCATTTAAACCAACGGTTATCATACCGGCTACAACGACCAGTGCTAAAGATAGCAGCGCTTTAAGTATTAAAGGCAATGCCCACGAATTGCTCAGTGGTGTTGCTGGCAGTCATCAAAGCAAACCATTTTATGCACGCGTTATGTCCTGGGAAGAACAGCCAAATAAACCTCAACCATGGCTTTTTTATGCCAAAGACTGTGCTGGCAACATCATTGAGTTTAGTAAAAAACAGCGGCCTGGACTACACCCCAACGACTGGGTAAAAGTGAAAATAACAACTGATAGCGACCAAAATCGACAGGTCACAGTGCTTGGCAAAGTCGCTATTCAGCAACCCCGAACCGACCCACAAAGGTGTATTGATGACCAATAAAAACAACCCGCCAGCCCAAAGGGTGAGTGCTTCAATTGCAGATAATAGTTGTAATAGCTCAGATCACTCCCCCTTGCTTGAAGCGTTTATCAATCAGTTGAAGGAGGCTGTTTCCAACAGCCCATTGGCCGTTTTGGATTTGGCTTGTGGCAGTGGTCGTAATGGGCTGTTTCTTGTTACCCAGCAAATACCTGTCATTTTCGCTGATAAAAACATCGACAACCTCAATACCCTGGCACAACAAATCGATACCGACTCCAGCACCTGGGCAGTCGACCTTGAGCAACCAGACAGCCAACCTTTGGCCGGTAAAAGTTACAGTACAGTGTTGGTTTTTCACTATTTGCACCGACCCCTATTTACTGCAATCAAAGCGGCGGTAGCTCCCGGTGGCATGATTATTTATGAGACTTTTACAGTTGAGCAGGCTGCATTGGGCAGACCCAAAAACCCGGATTTTTTATTAAAACCCGGTGAGTTAGTACAAGTGTTCGGTGATTGGCCGATATTACATCAGTTTGAAGGGATTAAAAACGGGTGTGCTATTGCGCAAATTGTGGCGGTAAAGCCCCACTAAATATAAAGGGAGTTTACCAGTTACGCCGCAACGTAACGATTGCGCCCACTTTGTTTGGCTTTATACAACGCTTTATCGGCTTGCTCTATAAATTCTTCGACACTCATTTCAGGCGTCGGCAAATTGGTGGTCAAACCAATGCTCAAGGTAACATGTGACGCGGCCGTCGAGTCTTTATGTTCTACATTGAGGATTGCCAGTGCGTCGATAATTCGTTTTGCAACGTGTACAGCACCAAGCTCTCCGGTTTCTGGCAAAACACAAACAAACTCCTCGCCACCATAACGGGCCACCATATCGGTGGGTCTATTCAACTGTTGAGAAACCGACTGAGCCACTTGTTTTAAACAATCATCCCCTTTGAGGTGCCCATAGGTATCATTGTACTGTTTGAAAAAATCAATATCCATCAATAACAAAGACACTGGCATGTTTTTACGTATCCCTCTTTGCCACTCCTGGTTGATAGTGCGATCAAACTGACGACGGTTCGGGATGGCCGTTAAACCATCAATCATCGACATCTGCATCAATCGGTCACGGTAAAGTTTAAGCTCAAGATGATTTCTTACCCTCGCTTTGACAATCTGAGGCGAGAACGGTTTGGTGATATAGTCTATCGCCCCCACCTCCAAACCTCTGGCTTCGTCTTCCATGTCATCCATAGCGGTGACAAAGATAATCGGAATATTGCGGGTGGCATTGGCCGTTTTAAGCTCATCACACACCATATAACCATCCATGCCCGGCATACTGACATCCAGCAAAATCAAATCAGGCTCTTCAGTAGTCGCCATTTCGATACCTTGCGGACCATTTTCAGCATTGATTATTTTATGTTCACCTTCCAATAAACCGCTTAACAGCAAAGTGTTAACCGCACTATCGTCAATAATAAGTATTTTACTTGGTTTTTTTTTCATACACTCAGTTTGTAAGACCTTGTCAGTTTACCTAAACATTTCACAATTTTAGACTACACGACAAATGCCAATTTCGCGAGCCATCAACGCATATTATGCTAATAAATTTACGATTTATGTAGATTCGATTAACTTAGCGCCTTATTGGTAACTGTTTCGGGGAGTCCGTTATCACAAAGCCGGGCCTATCTCGGTCATAGCGAGTAATAGCGAGTAATAGCGAGTAATAGCGAGTAATAGCGAGTAATAGCGAGTAATAGCGAGTAATAGCGAGTAATAGCGAGTAATAGCGAGTAATAGCGAGTAATAGCGAGTAATAATTGGCGCTCAGCGCATTTGTTTACAATACTCCATATATACCAGCCACTATTGTACTAAGTACTCAACCGGAGCGTCCCGATGAAAATTGATTTAAAAATAGTCCTCTCAATGCTGGCTGGTGCTGCCCTTTTGTGGTTATTTCAACGATTCGACGATAATCAACGTCACTTGGGATTAATCAATCAAGCCATGGCAACCCAAAACTCAAGTGTCAAAGTCGATCCCGTAAAATTTAGCTATTGCGAACTATTTTTCAGCGATGACCGCGACTACTTTGAAACCGAAATCAATAAGCGCTTAAAAAAAGCCCAGCTGCTGCAGTCGAATGTGATCTGGTCTGAAACCACCAAACAACTAGGTTTTTATGCCATGGTTTGTTATTAATACCTTTAACAATGCTTTTTTCAACAAAAAGCTTTTATAAGATCCGCTCTGTGTTATATTTGGGCTTACAGTTGTAAGCTTAAATATTGGCTGCAAAATCACCAGATAACTCGGTAAACAGTCAATGACAAACCAGACACAACCCGCTCAAGGCGAAGTCGTATGCTCGCCACTTTACAGCGTTAAAGAAGAGCTCGCCAACAGCATCAGCCATGGCATCGGTGTAATTGCCAGTATTGTCGGGCTGATACTGCTACTTTTGCCCTTACAGGTCCCTCAACAATCAGCCTTAGAAGCACTAAAATTCAGTAGTTTCAGTATTTATGGCACAACCTTAATCTTACTGTTTATGGCCTCGTCCATTTATCATGGACTCAACAACGAAAAGCTCAAAGAGCGGGCAAAACTAGCCGACCATTGTGCCATTTATCTATTGATTGCCGGCTCATATACCCCGTTACTGCTGATCTCAACAAGCTCTACACTGGCACACTCAATGCTGTGGCTGATATGGTGCATTGCCTTGGTAGGCATTTCATTTAAACTCAAATTTGGTTCGCGCTTTGAAAAGGTATCGCTGCTCAGCTATTTGGCTATGGGCTGGTGTTCTTTACTGATCATTTATGAGTTATGGCAGAATTTGCCAAGTGGCGGGTTTTACCTGCTGGTCGCAGGCGGGATCATTTACAGTCTGGGCACTGTTTTTTACAGCAACGACAAAATTCCCTACAACCATGCCATTTGGCACGTCTTTGTCCTTGGTGGTGCCCTGTGCCATTATCTGATGATGTTATTGTACGTCTTGCCGATGTAACTCATTGTAGGTGCTACGTGATCGACTATGTTACGTAGCCACCAGGTTCAGTCAGGACGACTCCAGACACAATCACTTGGCGCAATAAGCTTTGGCCTCGTTAATAGCCTTACCCAGTAACTCTTCATAACGTTGAATATGCTGCCCTATACCACCCAGTTCATTGTTGGCAAAAGCAAACTGCATCACTTTAGCGACTTCGCTTAAACTGTCCATTCCCAACGTTGCACACACCCCTTTCATGGTGTGAGCCAGTTTCATTGCATCATCGATTTGCTCACTCTCATACAATTGCAGCAATTGGCTTGCCGATAACTCATATTGATCAATAAAGGTATTCAACAGCTTTTTAAATAATCCGGCATTGTTGGCCGCATAAATGATGCCCTTCTCCACATCCAATACTGACTCTTCGTTCATTAACACATTCTCACTATCATAGTTTGTTAACCCACTGCCCTGTTTGGCTGGTTTGTTTTGGTTGCGCTGGAGATTTTGACTCTGGGCATTAAAATATTGATTAAGTAGTTTACTTAACAACGAGAAATCCAGCGGTTTGGTCAGGTACTCATTGATCCCACAATTAATCGCCTTTTGAATGTATTCTTTATGAACCTCCGCCGAAAAACCAAAAATAGGCAAGGATTTAAACGCTAACAACTCCCTTATTTTACTGGTTGCTGACAACCCATCCATTTTCGGCATATGCATGTCCATTAAGACCAGGTCTGGCTGCCAACTGAGGCATTTCTCAACGCCCTCTATGCCATTCTCAGCCACTTCGACAGTTAATCCCCAACTACGCAAACTAGCCGTCATCAACTGCTGATTAACCAGACTATCCTCTACCACCAATATTTTTTGCTGAGCAAAATTGTATTCATCCAGATTTGAGCGGTTAGCCACTTCAAGGGCTTTATCTACACCCAACAACTGGGGATCTCCCAGCGGTAAAGTCAGGATACAATCAGTCCCTTCGCCTTCGACACTATTGATAGCAATGCTACCAGACATAAAACCGGTCAGCTTTTGCACAATTGATAACCCCAAGCCCGTACCACTATAATGACGGGTTCTGGGGTTGTCAAGCTGCTCAAAAGGCGAACATATTCGTGCTAAACCATCTTTGGGAATACCAATCCCGCTATCGCTAACCACGCAACCAAATTGATCATTAGCCCTTGAAAATTCGACTGTAACCGCCCCACCAACATGGCTGAATTTAATCGCATTACCAATCAGGTTATACAAAATATTGAGGGTTTTGGCTCTGTCGATAACAATCATCGGATCACCAAGCCCGCTAGCGGTGACACTTAACTGAATATTACGTTCAGCACAAGTACACTCAAAACTTGCTTTTAACCCTTCAATCAGACGTGCTGCATCAACCCACTCCATATCCAGGTTAAGTTTGCCTGCTTCAATGCGTGATAAATCTAATACATCATCAATTAAAGTGGTTAAATGGGCAGCATTTTCACCAATTAACTTAAGGTATTCTTTAAGCTCATCGGTATTATCATTGAGTGGCTGCTGAAGTTTTTGTGATATTAATTGACCAAAACCGCTGATCGCATTTAATGATGTTCTTAACTCATGGCTCATTGTTGCTAAAAAACGGGTTTTTGCTTCACTTGCCAACTCTACCGCTTCTTTGGAAGCCAGCAGTTCTTTTTGTAATTCGATCAGGCGGGTAATATCTCGGGCAGAGCAGATAAAAGAAGTTAGATGACCATCAACCGTTTCCGGTGAAAACTGAATATCAAAATCAATGTTATTTTTACCTTCATACTGATAGCTACTCACTTGTTTATTTCTGAGCAAATCGGCTATGGCTTGCTCATAAATAGCCAAAATATTGTCAGCCAGGCCCAGCTTCGTGTAATGTTTACCAATTTCATTCTCAACTCTGACCCCTAACTCAGTTTCCATTCGTGGGTTCATAAACAGTAGATAACCATTGATATCAAAACGGCCAATGATGTCCGGCGAATTATCCAACAACTGAGATAAACTGCGTGATAAGCCTTCATTTTCTCTGGCGGCTTCAACAATATAATGCTGGGATAACACCCCCCTAACCCGGGCAATCAGCTCCTCACGAATAATCGGTTTACTCATAAAATCATCGACACCCAGGTTGAATAATTTGATCCGCCGCGAAGAGTCCTCGTAGCCCGATACTGCCAGTACTCTGAGGCTATTTTTCGGCTCAGGTAAAGCTCGGATATAATCAACCAGCTCAACACCCGTCATATTGCCTGCCAATACCACATCAATAATAGCCAGATTAAAGGTCGTTGTCCGCATCTCCTTCATAGCTTGCTCGGCACTGCAGACGACTACAACCTCAAGCCCCATGTTTTGCAGTAACATACTGACATATTCGGCCTGTGAGCGTGAGTCTTCCACCAACAACACATTTCCGCTGATCGGTTTATTTCGTTCAATCAGCAGCTCAACCGCATGACTAAAGCGATGTAACTCGTGACGACCAATCAGCTGAGTAACCCCATTAGAAAAAGCAAAATCATAGTTAATACTGCTTTTTTGTGGCGTCACCAACAACACGGTGGTGGTTTTATACTGTTCAATTTTTCTCAAGCTGGCGCAAACGTTGATACCTTCGTCATCAGGCAACTTTTGTGACAAACAGATCAGGTTATAGTCCTGAGCCGCTACTTGCTGATAGGTTTCTTTAGCTGACGTTGTGAAGGTAACTTCTACACCCAAACGGGCGATCAACTGAGAAAAAATATGCCGCCCGGTTTTACTCGGCTCAGCAATTAATACTTTAAGTTCTGACATGGATCTCTTTATCAATTATGATAGCGGCGGTCGGTGAGCCAAGCCCAAATAAACATAAATCGAAGCGTAGCGCATTAACCACCAAATGTGAATGAAAGTTCCACAAACCGTAAAGCTGATAGTGACAAGCGTAACCATTAATTATTTTAATACTAAATTAACCCTACTCATGGGACCCCTGACAACTTATACACAATTCGGCTTCGGGTTTAATTTTTAAACGAGCGGCAGCGATCGGCTGACCACACCCCTCGCAAAAACCGTAATCTTCATCAGCTAGGCGCCTCAGCGCGTCATCAATAGCCTTAAGATGCTGTTCAGTATGTCGCTTATTCGCTTTGGCCATTTCCTGGCATTGTATAGCATCAATTCTTGATACCCGACCAACGGCTTGTTGATCTAGTATTACCGGCTGAGCCTGCAGCTGCTGTCCTCCTAGTAATTGCTCCAGCTGGCTTTTGTGGGTTAACAGCAATTCGCTCAGCTGGCGTAACTGTGCTTTGCTCAAATTTTCCATAATCAATCACCATGCTTTTTGAGGTGAGGTAAAACGACAAATAAACCACTAAAATACGCAACTGTGTTGTTGCTATCCCTAATGGTCACGCTCACTTTTAATCGGGCCTTATTACCCTGGCTTAAGGGTGTCAAACTTCCTTCACTGTCAATCACGTTAGCAATACCGACTGGCATACTAATCAATGGTTCAATGTAGTCAATTTGGCCCTCTTTAAGCACTATATCACCTGCCAGGTCACTTTCGCAAAGTAACAGATAAACCAACCCCCATCCCGTCAGTGTCGCCAATGAATAAATACTCCCGGCAAACATTGTGCCATGCAGATTAATATTTTCAGCCAATGGCATACGGGTTTCGAACACGCCTTCATGATAATGATGCGCCGTTATTCCCATCGCCTGACTAATAGGAATTTGCTGATGCCAACACTGCTGTAGCGTTGCGCACCACTGTTGGTTTTTAACTATCAAGGCATTGCTCATTGTCATCTACACATTGAGATTAAAAGTAACAGGCCCATCATTGATGCTGTGTACTTTCATGTCGGCGGCAAACTGTCCTGTTTCGACCTTAAATCCGAGCCCTTGTAACTGACTGACAAAAACCTGATATAACCGCTCTGCCTCATCCGGCACAGCCGCTGAGGAAAAGCTGGGCCGCTTGCCTTTTTTGGTGTCTGCCGCCAGAGTAAACTGTGATACCACCAATACCTCACCACCACTTTGGTGGATATCCAGGTTCATTTTATCGTCCTGGTCAGCAAAAATTCGAAAACCAGCCAGTCGCTGGCTTAGCTTTTTTGACTTTTCCTCGTCATCGTGTTTTTCGACGCCCAGATAAACCAACAACCCCTGCTTAATTTGACCAACAATCTGTTCGTCAACAACCACTTTAGCCATCAATACTCGTTGAATCAGCGCAATCATCCTAGAGTCCTCAGTTGGATCATAACGGCTCATTCTGTTTAGTTAAAAAAACAGCCATGGCATCACTGGCACGGCACAGGGCGTCGGCGACCGCAGGTTCAAGACCAGAATGTCCCGCTGCCGGGATCACTTGCAATTGGGCATTAGGCCAATACTCCTGCAAGGTAAACGCATTTTCTATTTTACAGACGACATCATACCGACCATGGATGATATAACCGGGTATGTCGGCAATCTTACTTATATTATCAAGGATGTAGTTGTCATCAATAAAACAACGATTGTAAAAATAATGGCATTCGATACGGGATAAACTCAATGCAGTATGGGTTTGTGAACAATGACTTTGTGCATCAGCCTTGGTTTTTAGGGTCGATATTTTACCCTCCCAAACAGCCCAAACCTTAGCGGCATGTAAACGTTCAATTTCATTGTTACTGGTCAACAAACGATAATAAGCAGCGATTTCTTCACCCTCAGCAACACCACTGACCACTTCGATGAAGTCACGATAGTAATCCGGGAAAATCTGGCTGGCACCACCCGATTGGCTGTATAACCAATCATAATCACTTTGGCGGGCCAAAAACACTCCCCGTAACAGCAAAGCACTCACTCGTTGGGGGTAGTTAATCGCATAGATTAAAGCTAACGTGCTGCCCCATGAGCCGCCGGCGACCACCCACTTATCAACATTAAGCTGCTCACGAATAAACTCAATATCTTCAAGTAGTGACCAGGTGTCGTTACTCTCAAGCGAAGCGTGGGGGGTCGATAAACCACAGCCTCGCTGATCAAAAATAATGATCCGATAAAATTCTGGATCATAAAAGCAGCGATGGATCGGGTTCGAACCCCCACCAGGGCCACCATGACAAAACAGCACGGGAATGCCCTCAAGCGTACCCGACTCTTCAACATACAATTGATGTTCGTCACCCCGGTTAAAGCGATAAGTTTGATTGGGCTGAATTAACGGATAGATCCCACGCATTATTCTCTCTCCTGTGTCTTAACGGCATCAGCCGCTTGCTCTGGTGTTTGATGATCACCCATCTGTACCGTATCGCCTGCCCGGTCGTGAATGCGCTCTTGATTAATAGTCAGCTGGCTTGTATCTTGAAAAAAAGGTGCGATAAATACCGTCAATTCAGCACCTAACAATACCACAACCCATGACACATAA
Source organism: Alteromonadaceae bacterium (assembly GCA_047614605.1). Taxonomy (GTDB): domain Bacteria; phylum Pseudomonadota; class Gammaproteobacteria; order Enterobacterales; family Alteromonadaceae; genus JABSOG01. Next base: position 4,754 of record JBLHHD010000025.1, on the reverse strand, counting down.
ACCCATAAAAATAGAATCGGAATTGAAGCTAACGCGCCGTAGATCACCTGATAAGAAGGGAAGCTAGTAATATATAAGGCAAAGACCCGTTTACTGACTTCGAACAATACCGCCGTCATAACCGCCCCGGATAAGGCCGCTTTAAATTTGACTTCAGTATTTGGCACACTCATAAATAATAATACAAAAGCCAGCGTTGAGAGTAAAAATGGCAGTAATTTAATAAAAAAGTCGCTCACGCCTGGCGTATAGCTATCCGCTACGGAAACAACATAAGAAGTAACACCGAGGCTCGCACCGACAAATATTGGCCCAAGTGTCAGCACCATCCAGTAAACGGCGAACGAAAATATCTTTTTTCGGGTGCGTTTGGTATCCCATATACGATTAAGGGTGTTGTCGATAGATGAGATCAGCGACAGAGCAACAGCAATCAAGGCAACAATACCAATCGCGGTCATCTGTGAGGCGTTATCAACAAAACCATTGATATACTGTTGAATTTGTTCACTGGAGGTAGGTACAAAGTTGGAGAAGATGAATCCTTCGAGGGACTGCTTAAAATCATCAAATACTGGAAACGCTCTTAAAATAGAAAAGGTGACCGAAATTAATGGTACCACCGACAGCAACGAAATAAACGCTAGGTAGCCGGCGGTCACTGTGATCTGATCATTTCGGCAGTGCACTAAAAAAGAAACAACAAACCTTTTACTATCAGCGGCTATCTTTGGGATGTTATTTGCGCCATTTTGCCAATTCATATTTGCAATTATTGTTATAGTTCCATATCTTAATGGTAACCCTTTATCCACAGAAAAACACTCAAAAACAAGTAGCCTCTTATGCTAAAAAACTAGGTTTTATACCAATGACATTAATTCACTAAGCAGATTTTGGGCAGGGACAATGGTCAATGACAAGGCATTAATTGCCGTATGTAGTTGTTCTACTTGCAAAATTAATAACGCAGTCAGTGGCCATTTTAACTAGCAAAATGATTAGTTAATTAATAGATTTGGTATTATTGCACTGACCGTTAATTTAAGCGGTTGCGAGTCCACCTACTATTCAGCCATGGAAAAAGTGGGGAGCCATAAACGTGATATTTTGATTGATCGGGTCACTGATACCCGCGACGCACAAAAGCAATCACAAAAGCAATTTAAGTCTGCCCTTAGTCAACTCAGCCAGTTAATTGAATTTGATGGTGGCAAGCTCCAGGAAGTTTACGAAACCCTGCAAGACGAGTATGACAACAGCCTTGCTGCTGCTAATCAGGTCACCAGTCGAATCGAAAAAGTTGAATCAGTCGCCATTGCATTATTTGACGAATGGCAAGCTGAGCTGGAGCAATATGAAAACCCCCGACTCAAACGCGAAAGTGACAAGAAACCCAAAGCCACCTAGAGCGCCATATGGTTAGAAATCGCTCACCAGCGAGAACTGAAATTTTCGTAAACAAGGCAAATTTTTTGGGCTTTAGTCATTCTAAAGCAAAAGGATTTAACGCCGTTTACGGACATTTTAGACTCGTCCTTGGCAATGTCTAAAAATCGTTGACACTACCACAAAACCTTTTGTTGCGAATTCACTTTTTGCTTATTATTAAACCAGAACATTCTCAATTTTTAGACATTCTGGTGAGTCTATTTTCTAACCATATGGCGCTCTAGGAGCCTGTCCGAGAATGAGACTCGACTGAGGAAAATCTGAATTTGGCTATTTTCCGCGCTTTTTCCAGTTAAATAGTCGAACTATTCGCCTGAAAAAACCGCGAAAACGATCTCAAACCCGCTTTCCCTCAGGGCTAGCCCTATTATCGGACAAGCTCCTAGCGCAAATTTAACCAGTTACTGCGCTCAATGCATCAAGCCGAAAAGAAAATGCAGCCAGTATTAACCGCCTTAAAAGACAATACCCTGTATTTAAAGCACAACCTCAACGCTCAGGCGATTGGCGCAATTAAAAATGAATACACCAAAATTAAAGCCGACGTAGGCTCCTTAATCAGTGATATGAACAAAGCCATTGCCGAATCTGATGCGTTTATTAAAGCAATGAAGGAGTAATATCAACCCATCTCCAACAAACTTTACAATTGTATGGTTCCCGGCCCAATTGGATAATTACGTCCTGTAATAAAAAAGCGCCAAAAGGCGCTTTTTTATTGGTCAATCTGACGGTCACAGACGATCAATATTAATCGCCTTTAGAAGGTCGGTTAGCTCGTTTACGTGCATTTTCGCCCAATAATTTTTTGCGAATACGAATGCTTTTCGGTGTGACTTCTACCAACTCATCGTTATCAATGAATTCAAGTGCTTGCTCAAGTGTGTAAACAATCGGTGGTGACAACACTTGCGCTTCATCAGTACCAGAGGCACGAACGTTGGTTAATTGCTTGCCCTTAAGACAGTTAACAGTCAAATCGTTAGCACGGTTATGAATGCCAATAACCTGACCTTCATAAACTTCATCGGCATGTCTAGCAAACAAACGACCACGCTCTTGCAGATTAAACAAAGCATAAGTTAACGCTTTACCAGTAGCAATTGAAATCATAACGCCATTACTGCGCTGACCAATATTGCCACCTTTATGCGGACCAAATTTTTCAAAGGTGTGATAAAGCAAACCTGAACCTGAGGTGATCGTCATAAATTCAGTTTGGAAACCAATCAAACCACGGCTTGGAATGGTAAAGTCTAAACGTACCCGACCTTTTCCATCTGGTACCATGTTGCTCAACTCAGCTTTACGAGTACCAAGGCGTTCCATAACAGTACCCTGGCTTTGCTCTTCAACATCAACCGTCAGATTTTCAAACGGTTCCATCAGCTGACCATCAATTTCTTTGATGATAACCTCAGGACGAGAAACGGCTAACTCAAACCCTTCACGACGCATGTTTTCAATTAAAATACCCAAGTGTAATTCACCACGGCCTGAGACTTTAAATTTGTCCGGGTCTTCTGTGGGTTCAACGCGTAACGCAACGTTATGCACCAATTCTTTTTCAAGACGCTCAAGAATATTACGTGAGGTTACATACTTGCCTTCAAGTCCGGCAAATGGTGAAGTATTCACCTGGAAAGTCATCGTTACCGTTGGTTCGTCAACTGACAATGGCGGCAAAGCTTCAACATTATTCGGCGCACAAATGGTATCAGAGATTTTCAATTCACCAAGACCGGTGACAGCAACGATATCGCCAACTGAACCTTCTTTGGTTTCGAATCGTTCAAGACCCATATAAGCAAGTACTTGACCTACTTTACCGTTACGGGCTTTACCGTCAGCACCAACAACAGTTATCTGTTGGTTGGTAACTACTTTACCTCTGGTGATCCGACCTATACCTATAACACCAACGTAACTTGAGTAATCCAGCTGAGAAATCTGCATTTGCAAGTCGCCATCAATATCGCCCTCTGGGGCATGTACCTTGGCAATGATCGTTTCGAACAATGGCGTCATATCTTCGCCAGTTGTCGCCTCTTCGTTGCTGGCCCAACCTAATAATGCAGATGCATAGACGATAGGGAAGTCTAGCTGCTCATCAGTTGCACCCAAATTATCAAACAAATCAAATACCTGATCGATAACCCAGTCAGGGCGAGCGCCCGGACGGTCAATTTTGTTGACCACAACAATCGGATTCAAACCATGCTCAAACGCTTTTTGCGTTACAAAACGAGTTTGTGGCATTGGACCGTCAACTGCATCAACCAACAACAGCACTGAGTCAGCCATCGACAATACGCGCTCTACTTCACCGCCGAAGTCGGCATGGCCTGGAGTATCAAGGATATTTATACGATAATCATTCCAGATAATAGCCGTATTTTTAGCCAAGATGGTAATGCCACGCTCTTTTTCGAGATCGTTAGAATCCATCACTCGCTCTTCCGTATCACCCCGATCACCTAAGGTGCCTGACTGATCAAGCAGCTTATCAACTAAGGTCGTTTTACCGTGATCAACGTGAGCTATAATAGCAATATTACGTAAATGACTGAGATCGCTCATTTATTTTCCTGTTTCTAGAATGGATTGTAAAAGGACATAGCACGAGTTGAGATCAAAAAAGCAAAATCGACTCCCAAGTCAGGACGCTGTGGCCCACACTTGACACTTCAACTGAACTTATTACGTTGTGTAAAGGGCGCGTATTCTACAGGGAATAGCACCAATAAAACAGTTAAAAGTGGATTATTTTTGGACAATCACATTTATCTGCAATTTGTTTACCCGGATACTGGCAAATCAGCCGACTTGTCATACACTAAGAATGCACCGAATTAGCCACTACGCACCAAAATAGCGCACCAAAGTGGTGCAAACAGCAATAATGCAATAAGAAGGTGCACTAACAGATTTGATAGAAATGCAGACAAGCTAGAAAACTCGCCGTGCTCATGCCTTTATCAGACTATAAATTTAACATTGGCACGGTTTAAGCTTAATCGTCTGCAAAATTAACAATACCTCAACAGGTGTTTTTAAATCACCAATGAACCGGAGCGAAAAATGTCACAAGCTGTTATAGATATGATTAAAGAACACGAAGTCAAGTTTATTGATCTTCGATTTACCGACACCATTGGTAAAGAGCAACATGTCACTATTCCACACCATCAAATCGATGAAGATTTTTTTGAAGATGGTAAAATGTTTGATGGCTCTTCTATCGGCGGCTGGAAAGGCATCAACGAATCTGACATGATTTTGATGCCAGATGCCGACAGCGA
>JBLHHD010000024.1:0-14068 GCA_047614605.1 Alteromonadaceae bacterium | reverse complement strand
TGCCGCTGATACAAACAGCTGGTGGGATGGACAATTATTCGATCGAATTCTACTCGATGCCCCTTGCTCGGCGACTGGTGTGATCCGCCGCCATCCTGATATTAAATGGTTACGTCGTCAGGATGATATTAGCCAGTTGGCCAAAATTCAAAAGGGTATTCTAGAGCGTTTATGGGCAACACTTAAACCGGGTGGCACGTTGGTTTACGCCACTTGCAGTGTGTTGGCACAAGAAAATGGCGATCAGATCAAACACTTTTTGGCCGTCACCGACGATGCCCAATTAGTGCCAATCAACGACAATGACACCGTAGTAACACCAGGATGGCAGTTATTGCCCGGCGTTGATGATATGGATGGTTTCTATTACGCCAAATTGCTTAAGCGGGTAACACCATGAAAATCATTATTCTGGGTGCAGGACAGGTAGGGGCAACATTGGCCGAAAACCTGGTTGGTGAGCAAAATGAAATTACTCTGGTCGATAACAATGCCGCTCAATTGAGTGAATTGCAGGACAAGTTCGATTTGCAGGTGGTGATTGGTCATGCAGCTCATCCGGAGACTTTGCTCAAAGCCGGCGCCGAAGATGCCGATATGGTGATCGCGGTAACCAACAGTGATGAGGTTAATATCGTTGCCTGTCAGGTGACTTACAGTTTGTATAACACCCCGGTTAAAATTGCCCGTATCCGCTCTGCAGAATATTTGCGTTATAAAGAAAAGTTGTTTCATCAGCATGATATGCCAGTGGATCACTTTATTGCCCCCGAGCAGTTGGTGATTAAATATATTCGCCGTTTGATTGATTACCCAGGCGCTTTGCAGGTACTCGAATTTGCTGGTGGCAAGGTCTCACTGGTGGCAGTAAAAGCCTATTATGGCGGTTTGCTGGTAGGTCATGCGTTATCTACACTTAAAGAACACATTCCAAACATAGAAACTAGGGTGGCGGCTATCTATCGTCAGGGCAGACCGATTAAACCCTTGGGTACCACGGTTATTGAAGCCGATGACGAGGTCTTCTTTATTGCTGCGACGAAGCATATTCGAGCGGTGATGAGTGAATTACAACGTTTGGAGCATTCGTATCGCAAGTTTATGATTGCCGGGGGCGGTAATATTGGCGCTGGGCTTGCCCGCTCACTGAGTCGGACTCATAGCCTTAAGTTAATTGAGCGTAATCCTGAAAGGGTGGCGATGTTGTCTGCAATGTTGGACAATACGCTGGTTTTTTGTGGTGATGCTTCGGATCACGAGTTATTGTCCGAAGAGCATATCGACCAGGTCGATGTGTTTATTGCGGTGACCAATGACGATGAAGCAAACATTATGTCGGCGATGCTGGCTAAGCGGATGGGAGCCAAGAAAACCATGGTTCTTATTCAGCGTAGCGCTTATGTGGATCTGGTGCAGGGTGGCGAAATTGATATTGCCATATCGCCTCAACAAGCGACGATATCAGCCTTGTTAACCCATGTTAGACGTGGTGATATCGTAAACGTCTATTCGTTGCGTAAGGGCGCTGCGGAGGCCATCGAAGCGGTAGCTCATGGCGATCATTCAACCTCTAAGGTGGTTGGCCGTTCAATCAGAGAAATCAAACTGCCAGCAGGCACGACGATAGGCGCAATTGTGCGTCGTGATGAGGTGATCATCGCCCATGACAGTACGGTAATTGAATCTAACGACCATGTGATTTTGTTTTTGATCAACAAACGTTACATCACCGAAGTAGAGCGGTTATTCCAGGTGAGTGCGATATTTATTTAGCGGTTATTCAAATTAGCGTTCTGAGTTGATAAAGCAAAAGTGATCCACACGTAAAAAAAGGAGGGGGGACTAAGAAGCACGGCGGTCACGGAGAAAAGCAAAAAAAAATTTAAACAATAAATTATCAATATCCTTAAAAAGATCCCCTGTAGTGTCCTTGCTTTCCTTCGTGGCCGCGATGACTCTATTGACCCTTTGTGGATCGCTCTTGATCTGCTTTGTTCCACGTTTTATGAGCTGACCAACTCCGAGGCTAAGACTTCCAAAAAGTAGGCGTAAACAAAACCAACAAAGTAAATATCTCCAACCGACCAAATACCATCGCAAGAACCAGTATCCATTTGGCCGAATCACTGATGTCGCCGTAATGGGCGGCAACCTTGCCCAGCCCGGGACCTAGGTTATTTAAACAGGCGGCGGTGGCCGAAAATGCACTGATGTTATCTAAACCGGCACCGAGTAGCATCAGCATGATGATCACAAACACCAAGGCATAAGCCGAAAAGAATCCCCAGATAGCCTCTACAGTTCGATCCGGTAAGGCTTTACGACCCAGCTTTATGGTATAAACCGCACGAGGGTGTACCAGTCGGTTTAACTCACGTTTGCCCTGTAATAACAGCAGATAAACTCGTACGACTTTCATGCCGCCACCAGTGGAGCCTGCACAACCACCAATAAAACTGGAAAAGATTAATAAGATTGGTAAAAACAACGGCCACACCGAAAAGTTATCAGTAGTAAAACCAGCGGTGGTACTCATCGAAACCGCATGAAATAACGCTTGATTTAACGCTTGGTCGCCGCTTTCATAAGCCTGGGTTTTGAGCAATACCACAAAACAAATTAACACCAGCCCCAGCTGAATCGCCAAAAAGGCTTTAAACTCAGGGTCACGTATGTAGCTGGCTATACTGCGGTTTCTTACGGCGGCGTAATGCAGTGAAAAGTTAATCCCGGATATGATTAAAAAGACCACACACACGACATTGATTAACGGGTTGTTGAAATAGCCCATACTGGCATCATGGTTAGAAAAACCGCCAATGGCAATGGTCGAAAACGAATGTAATAAGGCATCAAAACCTTCCATGCCAGCGGCCCAATAGGCCAGTGCACAGGTAATGGTGAGGGTTACATAGATATACCAAAGGTGTTTGGCCGTGTCGGCAATTCGCGGGGTCATTTTGTTTTCTTTGACAGGACCTGGTGTTTCTGCCCGGTATAGCTGCATTCCACCAACGCCGAGTATCGGCAGTATCGCAACGGCCAATACAATGATCCCCATCCCACCAAGCCATTGTAATTGTTGACGGTAATATTGTACGGCCTTGGGTAAATCATCCAACCCGGTCATTATGGTCGCCCCGGTAGTGGTTAAGCCCGAAAAAGATTCGAAAATAGAGTCGGCCAAACTCAAATGAGGTGAATCCATTAAAATAAACGGCAGTGCCCCGAAGCTACCCAGTACCACCCAAAACAATACCACGATAATAAACCCTTCCCGGGCTTTTAGATCGCCGTTTTCGTCGCGGTTGGTATACCAAAAAAATAACCCGGTTAGTAAGGTTAGAAAAAAAGCAGCAACAAACGCTGTACCACCACCGTCTTTATAAAACAGTGAGACCAGTGCTGGTGGCACCATGGAAGCGCTAAACAGCGTAACCAACATGCCCAATATTTTGATTATCGTTTTATATTGCATGACTCAACAATTTACGTCGGTATTGGCGGCATAGACTACCGAAACTGCCCCAAAAAACCAGTGTTTTATGATGTATCCGCTGATTATAGGAGAAATTACACAATATAGAGCATTAATAATGAGGTCGGACAAATGTACAGTTAAAGCTTGGCAAATGGATTGATTGTAAAATACGATTAAACTAATCAGTTTTAATCGTTAGAGTTAACTCTAAAAGTTGTCCATAATAGCCCTGTCTTAACAACAACCTTTAAAAATGATTTTCAGGAGTCAATTATGTTTACATCAAAAGTCGGTCAAAAAGTGCCATCAGTTGTTTTTCCAATGCGTGAGAATGATCAGTGGGTCAGCCGTTCAACAGAAGACATTTTCGGTGGCAAAACTGTCGTTGTCTTTTCATTACCGGGTGCTTTTACTCCTACTTGTTCATCCACTCATTTACCTCGTTACAACGAGTTGGCCGCGACGTTTAAACAAAATGGGATTGATGAAATTGTCTGTATCTCGGTTAACGATACCTTTGTGATGAATGCCTGGGCCAAAGATCAAGAGTCAGATAACATCAGTTTGATCCCCGACGGTAATGGTACCTTTACTGAGGCGATGGGTTTATTGGTGGATAAATCAGAAATTGGCTTTGGCAAACGCAGTTGGCGCTATTCGATGCTGGTCAAAGATGGTGTGATTGAGCAAATGTTCATTGAGCCGAACCTGCCGGGCGACCCGTTTGAAGTATCTGATGCCGATACCATGCTTAACCATATCAACCCAGCAGCACAAAAACCTCAAGCGGTGTCAATATTTACCAAACCGGGTTGCCCATTTTGTGACAAAGCCAAAACCTTATTAACTGAAAAAGGTCTGGTGTTCGAAGAGATTGTTATGGGTAAAGATGCTACGTTGACCTCATTAAAATCAATTACTGGTGCGCAAACGGTACCTCAGGTTTATATCGGTGGTGAATTAATTGGTGGTTCGGACAAACTGGAAGAATACTTCGCGAAATAATCCTCAACCGGATTGTTAAGTAGTAACTTAATAGGGACCTTTGTTGGTGAAATGGTTAAAAAAACAATGAGTCCCTGTTATTTCTGAAAAAGAATCTTAATCTTTGCTTAGCATTAAAGGCTTTAGTGGTGATAGTTCAATTCGACTGCTATCTTATAATTCGGTTAACAGTTTATTAAGCGGTGCTTAATTTGGGACTAAAAGTGAATCATTTGAGACAACTTAGCTTTCGGGCAAAAATATTACTACTCATTGTACCGGCGATTATTGGTTTACTGGTTTTTAGCCTGATGCGGTTGTCGGCTGATTTAGCCCTCAGCAGCAGTGCCGACGAAATCAATGAACTGACGATGCTCAGTACATTTAATAGCGCATTGGTCCATGAGATGCAAAAAGAGCTAGGAGCGACCGCTGCTTTTATTGGAACTGAAGGGCAACAGTTTGGTGATATTTTACGTAAACAACGCACCAGCACTGATAGTGCACTGGCGCGGCGTCGAGATTTTATTGAGCAATTCACTCAGGGTAATGATAATGAAGAGATAAATCAGCAGCTTAGCAGCATTAACAATGAGCTGACAAAACTGGCTTCAATGCGCTCAAAAATAGATAATTTATCCGTTCAGGATGCTGTCGCTATCAAGTTTTATACGGCTGTTCATGCCAAAATGATCTCGATGACAGCTACGATAGCTGAATTGTCCATTGATGGTCAAATCGCTAATCAATTGATGGCTTATTACAGTTTTTTAGAAGGTAAAGAAAGAGCCGGGGTAGAGCGGGCTGTATTGAGTCATGTGTTTGCTAACGATCAGTTTAACGGACAAGCCTTTACTCGTTTTTTAAACCTGGTGAGTGAACAGAATACCTATTTTAGTTTATTTTCCAAAGCAGCTGATCCAGAACTGGTTAGTCTCTATCGAAGCGCACTGGCTGATACCTCGATTAAGCAGGTCGAAGCCAAGCGGGCAATAGCGATGGAAAAATCCACTGATGGCGGCTTTGGTGTGGATCCAAAGCAATGGTTCAATGAGGCGACGGGCAGAATCAATCAACTGAAAAAAGTCGAAGACAGTATCGCTGAGTATATCGCTAACCTAACCAGTGAAATGGCATCCTCCGCTAGCCAGTCATTGTTTTATATCGCCCTTGGTAGCCTGATTTTGTTAGTGGTTATCGTGATGCTGGCTGTGGCTATCGGCAGAGTTATTAATACCCAGGTCATGGCAATAGCGAATTCGATTATCGATATTGAAAAAAATGGTAATTTAACCTTGCGCATTGATGTAAGCACCGATGATGAGTTGGGTAAGGCGGCAATATGCATCAACAAAATGCTCACCACCTTTCAAGAGGCAGTCAAGGAGATAGAGCAATCCAGTACGATGCTAGCGGCCAGCTCAGAAGAATCATTGGCCACTACCGAATCGAATATGCAAAACCTCCAGTCCCAGCAACAAGAATCTCAGTTAATCGCCACGGCTATCGAAGAAATGGCAGCATCAGTACAGCAAGTGGCCAACAGTACCAGTGAAACGGCGACGTTGGTTTTGGATGTGGATAAATCAGTGGATGACAGCGTAGTTGATATGACCTACTCGCGTAATGAGATGGAAAAACTGTCGAGCGAAATGGGTTTGGCAAATGATTTGATTTTACAGTTGCAAGAAAGCTCGACTAACATTAACTCGGTGGTTGAAGTGATTAAAAGTGTTGCCGATCAAACCAACTTGCTGGCCTTGAATGCGGCCATTGAAGCGGCCAGAGCGGGGGAGCAAGGGCGGGGTTTTGCCGTGGTTGCTGATGAGGTCAGAACGCTGGCAAAGCGCACCCAGGATTCGACCTCTGAAATCGAAAGTATAGTGGGTAAATTTCAGCAAGATGCGGCTAGTGTGTCTGAGTCCATTGCTAAGTGCTCCGGTGAAGTGAATGTTGCCGTAGAGCAAACCCGCAAACTGGAAACCAAACTCAATAATATTAAAGCTGCAGCGACAGCGATCACCGATATGAGCGCCCAAATAGCCACCGCGACTGAAGAACAGGTCGCGGTAGCCAATGAGATGTCAATAAATATCAATACTGTAAGTGACTTATCTGAACAAAATGCCGGTAGCGGTACTCAGCTCACTGCTGCCGGGCGGGAACAATCTTTACTGGCAACTAAGCTGGCTGATTTGGCTAACCGCTTTACCTGCTAGTAGTGTCACTTTATGGGGTTGTTCCAGCCTTAAACTCATCCTCAAGCAGCTGGATTTCCAGTTCGAAAATCAGCTGTAGCAACTCAGTGGCCTGAGCTGTAATAAACAGGTCTGAGTTGTTGTTAAGCGTGGGGTCCTCGGGGTTACCCAAATATAAAAATCCAGTGAACAGGGCTGCACTAGAAATATAACTGCGATCACCATCACTGGTCCCCGCCGCACCAGTTAATCCGATCAACCCGCCATCCAATAAGTGCTCGATATCATCCAGTGGAAAATTAAACTGTTGATTACTGATGACCTCAGGGTCCATGCTCATAAAGGCGTACGTTTGATTAAAGTTGATATTAAAAATCAGCCCTGAAATCACTTCTGGTTGACTTTGGCCGACGTTTTGCCAGCTCAAATCCAGTGGGTTAAGGCGTACTTCGTCAAACTCAATGTCGTTGATGGCAACAAAGTTGACTTGAGGCAAGTCCGGTGCAAACTGACGGTTAAACATTTTAATGCCAACGGTTAAATCGGTAACGTCACTGCTAAAATGGTAGGCATCAACAGCCAGCTCAGGAAATTGCGGAATAAAACGGTTATCGCTGGACTGGGGTAGGCTCAGGTATAGCGATCGTTTGGTAAACCATTGTTGCTTTGAGGCTGCTAGTTGGTATTCGTTATCAATAGGCTGGTTAGAGGTCCAGGCAACCGTATCGGCTTCATACTGAATATTAATGTCGAGCAGATCACCATCCTGGATGTTTTGATAGTAACTAAACCCATACTTTATCGGTTGATTGGGTTCTTCGAATACCACCATCGCTAGGTAATAACCCGACTGGCTAACCGGGCACACTTTAACCGCTTCAGTATAGCCTTGAGTATCGTTATAATTAGTACCTAAAACCAGTCCGTTAATCTGTAATCTGGCGGTATCGGCGACTTGTTGGGGTAAGTTATTGTGACGAATGTTGACCAGACGACACCTTGATTCCAGGTTATCTCCATCGGCAACATTGGTGGTGTCAAAAGTCAGGTAATTTCCCACGGGTACACCATGGAAGTTATGAATGCGTACCGCGCCATTGGGTTTGGTATTGGTGACCTTAAAGTAGGCCAGTCCATTACTTCGCGGTGCAATACGGTAAATGTTATCCTCTTCGCGGTCTACTTCTAAATACAAACCAATACTAGTGAGGCGTTCGACTTTACCATTGGGGCTATCAATAAAGCCTGAGCTACTAATTATCGTATTACGGTGGATATGCCTTAACTCGGCTGTCTCGACCACCTCTGATTCAGAAACTGAACGCTGGGGAGGTACGCCTGATGGTGTCATTGCGGTTGTGGTGGGGATATTTACCACGACTGGCGACGGGGGCGTCGGTGGATTAGTGGTGGTGTTACCGCCTGAATTGGTTGAGCTACTACTACCTCCTTCTCCACTGCCGCAGGCGCTTAGTTGAGATAGAATTAAAAAACCAATTAATGGCACTGTTAGTTTGTTCATGTCCGGGCATTCCTTTTGGATTTTGGTATTTGTTACTTAGCGCGTACATTAATGGCTAAAAATTAATATAAGTCAATTGAAAAATATGAACCCCCGATTAAATAACATCAGCCCTGTCTGGATCGGTTGTGTAGTTACTACGCATACTGAGCAGGTTTTTTGCCAGCTCTTGTGAGTTGGTGTTTTGTGCATAGTTCGCTTCGTTGGCGGTAATACCAACAACTTGTAGCAAGCGGACTTTGCCTGAGGCTAAATCAAATGAGCTTGGGTATTCGTCCGGGGTTACCACCATCAACTCAGTTATATTAGGTTCAATTGCCATAGGAATGCGATCATCAACATTAAGGATCCGTTTTTGGTCATATTTACCGATGACAATCATGATATTAAAGGCCACCAACCAACGTAGCACCTGTACAGCCCAGTCGGCTTCTTGCTCGGTTTCGATGAACAATTCACTGCCAAAACCAGAGAAGGGTTGAGGCTCTTCACTCTCCCAGGGGTTTGACAGACCGGTTGAAACATAAAGCCAGGTTTTTCGTGTCCCATGAGGCGGACATTTAAACACCCCATGTTCAAGCCAGCGAGGGTCGATCTGTTCGCAGCCAAACTGCCCGGTAAACATTTGCTCTTGCATGGCATACAAACCCTTACCCAAGTCGCCAAAAAGTGATTTGTAAACAACTTCTTCGCGTTGCTCCCATGCGGTTTCAAGTAAGCTCATAATCGTTCTCCTATGTTTGTGATTAGTGGTTTTTGGTGCTTGGTTAAATTGCTGCTGGGCTAATTGTGGACATGAGAATTGCTTTTCGCAACCACTATGCTTATTTGGGGGCTGGTTTTAGGCCGCTTTGAAGGCATTAGTTCAAGGATTAGTGTTATGCTTGGTTTAGGTTTGATTTTAATTATGGTTTAGGAGGTTTTATGTTATTGGTGAGTGTCACAATATTTATTTTGCTGGCGTTATTACGCGCAACGTTGATTGAAATTCGCTATTGTCAGTCAATCAAAGCTCATGAGCCAGCAGTATGGCAAGCTTTGCAACCCTCAAGACCGCTGACTTTACTATGGCGGTTTGTTCAATTAGAAAACTCAACATTGTTTAAGCAGATATCTCACTCAGGGGTGCTGGATTTAGCGGTAAAAACTCGTCGGGCACAAATTCAGTTTGTTGTCGTTTTTGTCTTTGCGTTAATCGCGGCTGTGGTGTTTTTTCGTTTGGCTTGAGTGGAGTACCTGCCGTTTTTTTGTATTTTTTGAGAGCTATTCCATATTCTGAATCTGTTTACTGGGCACCACAATATAGTTTAAAAAATAGACTTTTTAATGAGGTATGTATATTTGTTTGTGATCGTAATTTATCAATAGCGACATTTAACCAAACTGTCGAGTTTGTATGATTTAAACCCGCTTGCTTTGGCATTTGAAGATACGTTGTTGAACTTGTAGCAGAAAGTCTTTTATTATAGCCAAGCGTTTTTAATGCCCACGCAATCCGCATTTTGAGGTGACTTGGGTATTGAGTACAGTCCAGCAAATAAATCACCATAGGAAAGTAGATGCGCTTAATGACATTATGTTTAATTATTTATTTCACTGGTTTATCTTCATCAAAGGCCGCAGAAAAAATAAGCCCAGCAGTACAAGCACAACTAGACCAGCAGTTAGTTAAAAACAGTAAGCGATATGGCATTGCTGGGCAGTCTGTATTACTGCTCAAAAACAATAAACCTTTTTATAAAGGCCGATATGGGTTTGCCAATGTTGAATTAAAAGTGCCTATTTATGACACCCACCTTTATCCTGGCTACTCGGTCACTAAGTTATTTACCAGTGTAATGATGATGCAATTGGTAGAAAATGGCCGCGTTGATGTTAAACAGTCAATTCGTCAATATTTACCCTATCTACCTGAGCACTGGCACAATATAACAGTAGAACATGCGCTAAATCATACATCGGGCATTCCTCGCTACTTTGATATCGCTATGAAACAAGGTTTCTTTTTACCGACAAAAAAAGAGGTGTTTCTATCGCTAAGTGAAAACCCTGCTCACTTTGAAATTGGCACTACCAATCGCTATAACAACACCAATTATCTTATTTTATCGGCAATATTAGAAGCCAAAACAGGCAAGGTTTATTCTGAGCTTGTTCAAAGTATTATCATTAAGCCGTTAAAACTGCAAAATACTGGGCATTCTAGTGCCAAAGCCATTATCCCTAATATGGTCAGTAGCTATCAGGGCAAGGATGGGGTGTTACGAAAAAATGGGGATATTGATTGGCCTGAATATACCTTTGCACATTCAGGTCTTTACTCAACACCAAAAGACCTAGCGACTTTTATGACGGCTTTGGTGTCGGGTAAATTTGTCACGTTAGCAACCTTAAATAAACTGTGGCAGCCAATGAAATTGCTCAATGGTCACGACGGGCATTATGCTTTTGGTTTTGAATATTCGATGAGAGATGGTTATCAACAAGTCGGTCATGACGGTGGCAACAGAGTAAAACTGCGACACTATTTTAAAACGGACCCAAGTAGGGATAGTTATACCATCGCTTACCTGACAAATGGTAATGCCAATGATGTATGGACAGCTATTTTAGCCGACAGTGTAATGTCAATTATCAACCCAAAACAATTTGAGATGGCTACGCTTACTGAACAATTTATGTCTTTGCTATTAAGCGATGAAAAGGCGAACCTTGAAGGTTTATTTAATCGCTTATCTCAAGCTTTTGATGGTGACCTGTTAGCGGTCGAAAATTTCATTTTAAACCGATCTTACGCGCTTAGGTATGGCGCAGGGGCAAAAGCATCTATACCAGCATTTGAGCTGTTAACGGAAAAGTTCCCCAAGTCGGCCAATGCATGGGATAGTCTTGCACAAACGTGGCAAACCATTGGTAATAAAGAAAAAGCGATTGAATCTTACCAGCTTGCCCTGGCGATCGATCCTAATTTGACCAATGCTAGCAATCAAATAGCGATACTGACAAAATAAAACGTAGCGGGGTTTGTCCAACACTAAAACTATAGGGCTTTATTCGAGGTTTGTTGTCGGCTGGTGATTCATTGTGCGCAATGACATAACGACAACTTGCTGTTTGGTTGACGGTGTTGTTGCTTTTGCGTTATAAGATCTGGGGTATAACAAAACCGGAGACCTTATTGTTTTAGTCTCAACTTTTACTGCTTTATTATTAAGGTTTTTTTTGATGCGTTTCTCTCGTTTAATGGTCACTGCTGTCGTTTTTTGGCTGATGCCATTTTCATTGTTTAGTGCTGATGCAGCGGCTAAAGAATCACCAGCACCTGTAGATTTGGTGCAAATTAAACAAACGATTGAAAAAGCGATGAAGGCCTTTAATGTCCCTGGTATTGCTGTGGCGATTGTTAAAGACGATAAAGTGATTATGTCCAAAGGTTTTGGCTTAATACAGATGGGTAAGCGCGATAAGGTTAATGCCGATACGCTTTTTGGTATCGCTTCCAATACCAAGGCATTTACCACGGCAGCTTTGGCAATATTGGCTGATGAAGGCAAATTAAACTGGGATGATAAGGTCACCGATTACTTACCTTCTTTTGCATTACGAGACCCTTATGTAACTCAACAGTTTACTATTCGTGACATGCTCTCGCACCGCAGCGGTCTGGGCATTGGTGCTGGTGACTTGATGATTTGGCCTGCCTCAGACATTACCACTGACGAAATAATTAAGCGGGTGCGCTATTTAAAGCCGATGACCAGTTTTCGTAGTGAATATGCTTATGACAATCTGATGTATGTGATGGCCGGAGAAATTGTCGCCAGAGTATCTAAAATGAGCTGGCATGAGTTTATCCAAAAGCGAATTTTAACTCCGCTAAAAATGACTCAAACCCGAATGAGATATTCGGCCATCGAAGCTAATAACCATAATGTAGCAACCGCTCACGCGCCTGTTGATGGACAAATTAAACCGGTTGGCGGCGATTTTCTTGAAAGCTTCTCTTCTGCCGGCTCGATAGCTTCGAGTGTCAATGATATGAGCCAGTGGCTCAGGGTGCAGTTAAAAGGTGGATTAATCGATACCACCGGCGATAAAGACAATCGCTTGTTCTCTGGCGTCAAAGGGATCGAAATGTGGACCCCTAATACACTCCAAGACGTGCCTCCTTTTAACGAAGAAATGGACCGTACACACTTTCGAGCTTATGGCCTTGGCTGGCGGTTAAACGATCATCAGGGATATAAAATGGTCAGCCACACAGGTGGTATTATGGGCATGGTATCAAGGGTTGTGATGATCCCCGAGAAGCAATTGGGAGTGGTGATTTTAACCAATCAGCAGTCTGGTCCGGCTTTTTATGCCATTGCTCACGATATTATTAACCGCTATCTTGAGGTTGAACATAAAGACTGGGTAAGTATTTATCAGCACAAACAAAAAAATAAAGTGGATGAAGGTCAAAGGGTTGTTGAACAATTGATGAAAGACCGTGATAGCCAATCCCGTCCTTCTTTGGCTTTGGCTGATTACGCCAAACTGTATCGGGATGACTGGTACGGTGATATTGAGATCACTCTGGTTGATGACAAAAGTAAGGGCCAAAAGCTGCAAATGCGCTTTAGCCGCACCCCGGTATTAATTGGTGAGCTAGAGCATTTTCAACATAATACGTTTATTGTCCGCTGGTATGATCGTTCGACAAATGCCGATGCTTTTGTCAATTTTCAATTAACCCCTGAGGGTAAGGTGGATATAGTCACTATGCAGGCGGTTTCGCCACTGACTGATTTTAGTTTTGATTTTCATGATTTACTATTAAAACCGCAACTTTGATGAGTAACCTATGATTGATTTTTCTTATCTGGCGATTTTTATTCCGACGTTCTTTTTGACTTCGATTAGTCCGGGAATGTGCATGACGCTGGCGATGACTATGGGCATGACCCTGGGGATCCGCAAAACCATGTGGATGATGGCAGGAGAGTTAGTAGGTGTGGCTATAGTCGGTATTTTTGCTGTTGTAGGTGTCGCCACTATGATGCTTGAATATCCGTTGATATTTATGGTGTTTAAGTATGTCGGGGGGCTTTACCTAGGTTATATTGGCGTGCAAATGTGGCGCTCAGCGGGCAAGATTACCATCGATGAGGAGTCTTGTATTACTCAGGACAGGGCGCGATTATCGATTGTTGTTCAGGGGTTTACAACGGCAATTGCCAATCCTAAGGGATGGGCATTTATGATTTCATTGTTACCTCCTTTTGTAAATGCGTCATTGCCAATGGCACCACAAATGACTATTTTGCTGGGAACTATTCTGGTGATCGAGTTTATCTGTTTGATGCTTTATGCCACAGGCGGCAAGCAGTTGGGGCGATTATTAAAGCAAGGTGGTAATGTGGCAATACTCAATAAAATCACGGGTTCGTTAATGATAGCAGTGGGCTTTTGGTTAATATTAGGTTGATTTAACTAACGTAATAAAAAAAATCTACACTTCGAATAACCACTTTTTAAAATATTGTCTATAATTACATCACATTTAAGAAACTGTATGGGGATCACGTTGGTACTGAACTACTGGATTTAATCAACCTTAATAAATAAAAAGGGGTTCTTGAAGCAATGAAGATATCCGAATTGAACTTTGCAACTGTGGTTGGCATTCAGTTACGTCGCAGTAGTATGCGTAATGTCGATCAAGAATTTTATTATCAATCACTGGTGACTATGTTAGAGCCGTTTAGAGGTAACTCTGTTGATAAGGTGCTTTTGTCCACTATTAACGAGCATATTGATTCACTGAAACTCGACCCTACCACTAGAGATTGTTGTTTGTATGTCGCCCAGTTTTTTGATGATTGGCGCGAAGGGCGTAAA
>JBLHHD010000023.1:0-14168 GCA_047614605.1 Alteromonadaceae bacterium | reverse complement strand
AAGGATTATAGGAAACACACTCAAAGCGCGAAACTTGCCGCAGC
This sequence comes from Alteromonadaceae bacterium, assembly GCA_047614605.1. Classification (GTDB taxonomy): domain Bacteria; phylum Pseudomonadota; class Gammaproteobacteria; order Enterobacterales; family Alteromonadaceae; genus JABSOG01. Next base: position 14,124 of record JBLHHD010000023.1, on the reverse strand, counting down.
AAATTACGCAGGCGCAAGCTTCCGTTCGCCTGTTAAATAGGATGACCCAACGGGGTATACCAAAATCAGTAAGGATTGAATAGAAAGCAAGCTCAAAGACCGAAAGGTTGGTTAAATTTTGATTTATTCAACAATGCCCCTCAGCCGCATAAAGCACTCCGTCAGCAGATCTTTATTCATCAAATGGAATAAACTGGTGAATTGACACCGTGGATCTGTTCTGGCCTTCAAAGCTATGCCATGTAGTTTCGTGAACACATCTGGTTCGTTACTGAGCACGATTAGTGTTTCCCCACATGGCTGTTGTTGTCGTGATGACCTTTCCTCCAGATGCATTACACACTTTCACCGGTACTATGCCATCATCCGACTTCCTGAGCCGCATGAGTTGTTCTCGTTTTATTATCACTTGTTCAACTTACTCTCTTCATTCAAAGACAGCTCAGGATCTCCCGGGTTGCCGTTAATTCATATTGTCCAACATGCCATGCTTTACAACCCCGGAGCAGCTCTATGACACTTGTCAGTCGCATCATAGAATATAGGTTTCCAGGTAGGGTAACCCGTCACCCTGCTCGTGAAAGAATACTTACGAGGCTAAATCACTTCAACTTACGTTTACGGCCTATTGGCTTGCGCCCATCGTACTTAATATTTGGAGTTACCTACCGCCTACCCGATGCTTACTATCCGGTGGTTGACCAACCTTGCCGGAACGGGATTCCCACCCGCTTGAATTAACGACCTAAGCTCGGCCGTACACCCTAAAGGTTCAAAGAAAATGTTTTTGAGCAAACCCACTATGGTCAAATTACCGGGTTTATTCGAAAAAAACAGCCTTATATATGTATGACGATCTTAGCAAGGTACAAGCAATTATCGGCATGGACCTGCTATCTTATGGGGAATGACAAAGTGAGCAAATCCCATCAACGTTGGGATCGTTGTACGCTTGTGCTAAGCTTTAAAAACTGCCAATTCACCACATGGGTTTTGCCTTGAAGATTCGATATTACGTTGTTTTTCCTAGTCTTATTATGCTGGTTGTTGCGTTTCAACCCGCACAGGCTCAACAACTGGCCTTTAAAAAAGCCCGTCTGGGTAGCCAAACCCAGTTTGAATACCGCTGGAAAGATATCGATAATAACAGCCAGACCCTTAAATTCAGCCTTGAAAACAAAGCTCTGTTCAGTCGCTTTCGCAATTTTAAAGCCTACCAAGTGGCAACCGTACAACGCACTATATTGGTGGGGTTAAAAAAAGCAACGGCCAAATTAGATCCCAAAGAAGTCAATGTAACGTTTATTAATCGCTATAACGACATCGAAATCAAGGTCACTGGCACCGACACCAAGCAACTTGACAGAGTCATTACCGGGTTAAATCAAATCAGAGATAAGATACAAGGCCAATTCCTCAGCAAAAACTACTATAACCTGCTCACCGACAAATTTGGTCAGGCTGGGGCCAAACCTGATCACGTTCGTTTTGTCAACGAAAGCCTGGTGGATATGCAACCTATCGCCACCGCCATTTTAAGCCAAAAAGCCAACCTTAAAGGTCGGCAGCTGACTGAATATGTGCTTGGGTTTGTGCAAAGCATTCCTTATTCAACACTCGAATCCCGCCTCGAATCCAACGGAGCAGGGTTTAGCCCGCCGTTACGGCTGTTAAGCAATAATCAAGGGGATTGCGACAGTAAGGTGACTTTAATGGCTGCTCTGTTAGGGGCAATTTATCCTAACAACAAAACCGTTATTATTTATTTGCCTGAACATGCCTTAATCGGCGTACAAATGGGTCACCGCAACGCCGATAAAATTGTCAAGCTTGAAGGGCGTACTTACATTTTGGCAGAACCAACGGGACCAGCTATGATCCCACTGGCTGAAATAGCCAAAAGCTCTGAGTTTTTTATCGACGGCCAACAATTCAGCCATGAGATATTTTAAACGAGGGATTAACTCTACTGATCATCCCCCTGATCTTCATTTTGATCCTGGCGCTGATCTTGCGCATGATCACCGTGATGACGGCGATGATGTTTGCCTTTATGGTGACCTCTTTCGCCCCATCCTTGGCCTTGCTCCTCACCTCTTTTAGCTTTTAACTCACTGAGTAATGCACGCTGCTCTTGGTTAAGGATATTCCAGATGCCGTTGCGCATTTTGGCGTGCATTATACCCATTTGTAAACGACGTTCATGTTTGCTGGCCATTAACTCCCTGACAGCGACCTCATCAAAGTTTTCGGCTCTGACCAACCCTTGCATTTGATCTCTAAAATCAAGGTGCTCGCCTTTGTTGGCTTTAATGGTGGCCCACGCATCATGGCGCAACGCTTTAATCGCCTCTTTTTGCTCACGGGTTAAATCCAACTCACTGAAAACGGACATCATGTGCATCATGCCAGGTCCCCCACGCTGGGGGGTTAAAGCTTCTACTTCTCCTGCCAATGCCTTGGCGACAAACACATTGGTAGTAAAGGTTACTGCCAATGCCAATCCTAATCCTGCTAGTATCTTTTTCATCGGGTCTCTCCTAAAATCTAAAGCACCATTGCTTATGGTCTTGCTGTTACAGGAGCCTGTCCGGGAATGAGACTCGACTGAGGAAAATTCGGATTTGGCTTGGTTCGACATTTCGATTTTCCCTCAAAACTAGCCCTATTATCGGACAATCCCCTAGGTTACCTTAAACATGATTCTGGCTGTAAAAGGTCACTTGGTGTGTATACCCAAGTCTACGTGATGCAATGCAAAGTAACGAAAAGAATGTGTAAAGGTTGTGTAAAGCTTTACATTGATTTGCCACTTACAGATAAGATCGGCTGAACAGCGCCTACCAGCCAGTTAAATTGAGGTAACCATGAGTCAGTACAAATTGTTGTTAATTGATGATGATCAAGAGCTGACCGAGCTGTTGAGCGAATACCTGGGCAGCCAAGGGTTTGATATTACACTGGCCCATGATGGTGAGGAAGGACTCAATATAGCCAATGCCAGCCAGTATGATTTGATTTTACTCGATGTGATGCTCCCAACGATGGATGGCTTTGAAGTGCTCAAACAATTTCGCCTGACCAACAAAACCCCGGTATTAATGCTAACCGCCCGAGGCGATGATTTTGATCGTATTTTTGGCCTTGAGCTTGGTGCTGATGACTATCTGCCCAAACCCTTTAATCATCGAGAGTTGGTGGCCCGGATCAAAGCGATTACCCGGCGTATTGAACACATAGCATCGGTTCGTCACCACAACGATATTGAGCTTAATGAAGTTAAACTCAATCTCTCAAGTCACCAGGTCAGCTGCGCCGGACATGAGATACAATTGACCGGCACCGAGTTTCAGATGCTGCAACTGTTGATGTCCAGCCCCGGTGACATAATCTCTAAGGAGCTTATCAGTAAAGAAGTTCTCGGGCGCAAGCTGGCTCCTTTTGATCGCAGCATCGATATGCACCTGAGTAACATTCGCAAAAAACTGCAGCAACACAGCGACATCGAAAAAGTCAAAACCGTACGGGGTGCCGGTTATATATTTATCAAAGGAAATCACTGATGCCATGGGTTAAACGGCTTAATCCGCTAAACTTTCTGGCGGGTAAAATTTTTCTGTGGTTTTGGCTGCTCATCGTAATGACGATGCTCAGTATGCTGATTGTCACTGCGCAGGTGACACCGGGTATCCAGGATCAACCCATCCCACAGCATGTGTTTGAGCAAATCAAATCCATGGAAGAGCATTTAAACCGGGTCAGTCGCCGTTCGGGGTTTTCACTGCAACGTTTTTTACATTCTCCCCGCTTTGGCAGCCGTAGACACGTGCTGGTCCAGATAGGTGATAGAAATAGTGATAGCCGCAAACTCCTCAGCAACCGTCCCTTACCAGCCACTTTTGATAAACAACAACTGCCACTGGACAGCAATGATCCGGTCACCGTACTACAAGGCGATTTTATTGTTTATGGTCCGTTTGAATTAACTATCGCCCAACAATCTTTACGTTTGTTCACCCTCAGACTTTACAAACCTCACCCGATGACAAGATTCAGAATGCTGCCCCCGTGGATACGTTTTGGTGTACCATTGTTGATTTCAGCTGTAGCGAGTTTTTTCATGGCCACTTCGCTGGTCAATCCTATTCGTAAATTGCGTAACGCCCATCGTGAATTGGCACAAGGCAATCTGGAGTCCCGCTCTAATGGCGTGGCACTGCGTAATGATGAGTTAGGTCAGTTAGGGCAAGATTTTGATGATATGGCAGTGAAAATTTCGCAGCTGTTAGCCGCTCAAAAACGCCTGCTTGGCGATGTTTCCCATGAACTACGCTCACCACTGACCCGAATGCAAATAGCCCTGGGATTAGCGTTACAGCCGCACTGCACCGATTTACCAAGGCATTTGCAACGCATCGAGCTTGAAGCCAATCGGCTCGACGACATGATAGGCGAGGTATTGCGTTTATCCCGCCTCGAAAGCCAGTTGCAAAGTATTGAAATGTTTCCCCTGTCATTACCCGGTTTACTCGAATACCTGATTAAGGATGCTGACTTTGAAGCCCAGCAAAACAATAAAAACGTCAGTTTACACTCAACCAGTCAAGCCAGTGTGATGGGCGATCAAGCGCTACTTGCCAGTGCCTTTGAAAATGTCATTCGCAATGCAGTAAAGTACACCGACGAGCAAACAGTTGTTACCGTCACCCTTAAAATTGATGCCACTGAAGTGATAGTCAAAATACTCGACAGCGGCCCGGGTGTGCCAGCCTCCGCATTATCCCAGTTATTTCAACCTTTTTACCGAGTCAGTGACTCTCGTCAACGTAGCTCTGGTGGCACCGGTTTAGGTTTGGCCATTGCCGAAAAATCCATTCGCAGCCACGGCGGCAGTATTGTCGCCCATAACCATCAACTAAAAGGATTAGAGATCACCGTCAAGCTTCCCCTGTATGCCCGGCAATCATCATAGGTTATAATGGCCAAATCCATTGAATAACGGTCATTTTGCTGGTTAAAATCAGATCAATGATTGAATCTCATTGGTATTATACCCAAACCAACCTAACCGGACCTTAAATTATGAAAACCATTTTTATCAACCACCAACCTGTCGAGTTATATAAGATTTTAAAATTTGAATCACTGGTTGACGGTGGCGGCGAAGCTAAAATGGCAATTGCCAATGGGATGGTATTACTTAACGGTGAGGTAGAAACCCAAAAGCGTAAACAAGTCAACGCCGGGGATATTATCGAATTTGATGGAGAGTCGTTTAAATTAGCACTTGATGATGGTAGTAATAAAGCTTCTCACCTGGCTCAAGCTTCTCACCCCGCTAAAGCAAAGAAATCTACGTCACAAGCACAGCAGGCGGTTACCCCTGCTGAACCCGTCGTTAAAAAACCAAAGCGAACAGCAATTCGCTTTTAGTCTCAGGCTGATCCCTGGTCGCTACGACGGCCACGGCTAGGACCACCCGAGCGGCGTTGCTCACCACTATTACCCGTGTTAGCTGGGCCTCGGTTGCCACTATTTCGACTGTCACTTTGATTATTAGTCCGATTGGCTTGCTCACCACCTTGACCCGTATGACGTTTGTTTTTTCCGGTGGGTTTATGTCCCCGGGCATTTTCACCTGAACGCTGTCCATCTTTATGATCGACCTTAGCTGGTTTGCTTTTCTTTGGCTTAGCAGTCACTAAAGCACGTAACTTAGGTGATGCTGGCAAAGGCGTCACCGGCTCAAAACCCTCAGTAATTTTACGGTCGAGAATTTTCTGGGTTAGGCGTTCAATAGCCACCAATAACTTAATCTCATCAGCACTCACTAAAGAGATGGCATGACCGCTAGCCCCTGCTCGTCCAGTACGACCAATACGATGGACATAATCTTCGGCAACATGAGGTAAATCAAAGTTAACCACCTGCGGTAATTGATCAATATCCAGACCACGAGCAGCAATATCGGTAGCTACCAGCACACGTACTGCACCGGCTTTAAAATCAGCCAATGCTTTGGTTCGTGCGCCCTGACTTTTATTGCCATGAATGGCAGCAGCACTGATGCCTTTACCTTCAAGGTGTTTGGCTAAACGGTTGGCACCGTGTTTGGTGCGACTGAAAACAAGTACCTGCTTCCAGTTATTGTCATGGGTCAGGCGGGTTAACAGCCCTGACTTTTTACTTTTATCCACCGGATAAACAACCTGCTCAACCGATGGGGCTGCCGCGTTACGCTGGCTGACAGAGATTTCTATCGGGTGATTAACCAAGCCTTTAGCCAGGTCACGAATGTCTTCTGAAAAGGTGGCCGAAAACAATAAGTTTTGACGACGTTTAGGCAACAAGGCAATGATTTTCTTGATATCACGAATAAACCCCATATCCAGCATCCGGTCAGCTTCGTCGAGTACCAGTACTTCGAGGTCTTTAAACTTAATGGCGCCCTGATTATATAAATCCATCAGGCGTCCGGGGGTGGCAACCAAAATATCAATGCCACCACGTAGTTTCATCATTTGTGGATTAATTTTAACCCCACCAAAAACAACCGTCGAAGTCAGAGTCAAGTTTTTGCCATAGGTGCTGACACTTTCGCTGATTTGCGCAGCCAGTTCACGGGTTGGCGTGAGGATCAAAGCTCTGACGTGATTAGGTTTTGGAGGGTTACCCATTGACAGCTTTTCAAGAATAGGTAATGTGAACCCCGCCGTTTTACCGGTGCCCGTTTGGGCTGCAGCCATAACGTCCTTACCTTCAAGTACTGCAGGAATTGCTTGTAACTGAATTGGTGAAGGGGTGTCGTATCCCTTGTCGGCCACTGCATCAAGGATCGGGGCCGATAAACCCAGGGAGGAAAAATTCATAGGATACTCACTTTTTACTGTTTTACACTTTAGGCTTGCTGCGGGAGTTTAACCCACCTTTTAGCGGGCGGTGCAGCATACAGTATCAACGGCGAGTAAGCAAGCGGTTAATGACGTACTTCGCGTGTAGCGGCTTCGATTCGTAGGGTGTCGGTGCACACCAAAAGTAGCGATCTTTTGGTGGTTGGTGGCGGTTGTTAATTAAGGTAAGTACGTTGCACTATCAACGTCGGGCACCGAGCTTTGAAAAAGCGTTCTTTATTATGCGCTCTTCTATGAGGTAGTGTTGTTCGGGTGCGCTTTCACACCAAAAAACAACAATTTTTTATGGCGTTGTTGTCACCAAGCGGTTATTTCATCATTGCCATCGCCCGGTCATTTAATTGATGGCCTTCCTGGATTTTTAGCTCGTCAAAGCCCAGCGCTTTTAATACCGGCATTATGTCCGGGAAACGCCGCTGCTGTGCTTCGCTGTAATACAAACGACTAAATATCTTTGTACCACTAATCTTATCAAATTGCAGCATCAGTTTAAGACCACTCCAGCGAGTAATGCTCGGACGACAACAGCGGTTAAATTGACTTAATACCGTCGCCACACTTTGCTGATTATTAGACTGTTTACGCAGCTGGGCATCGGCCATCATATATAAAGCCGCGCCACCCCAGTACATTTGCATGATCGCCGAGCTGTTACTGAGGCTTTCTTTTTTCGCCGCTTTAGTCCCCCTCGAAAAGCCAGCAAGCAACTTGCTCCAGCCTTTTTGTGGGCTGATCATTCCCGCTTTGGCTCGCGCTACATTTTGATAATAACTGGCAATACCCTCAGATAACCATAATTCGTCTCTATTGATAAAAGGCACCAGCATATGACTCAATTCGTGGGCTGCGGTCCAATCATCTTTAAACTCCTGAATAGGACGAAAGCTATCAACAAAAAAGTGCGCCGAAGTGCTGCCGCCGCGCTGTACTTCACCCCAGGGCACCGCTTCTCGCCGGGCACCAATAGGGGTGATCAAAATTTGGGCATTATCCAGCGGAAAGTCACCATTTAATCCGGCAATAGCACCGGCGACCTGCCTTATCCAGTCGATATATTCGGCTTTTCGTTTGGCACTGGCGTTTAATATCGCCACTTGCAGGGTTTGCCGGGCCACTTTTATCGGCTTGACACTAAACCGTCCGATGGCAATACGGCTATCCCAGTCATAGGGTGTTTGAGTTAACATAAATTGGTTTTTTGCTTTGTCCAGCAACGGCCATGGCGTGGAGACGTTATAACCCTTGGCTAAATTAAAGGTGAGTTTGATTTTATCGTTTGCGCCGAGGTCTTTAGGCTGCCACAGCCAAGTATTATTATTGATCACCAAATCGGTGCCACTACGGTAGTTACTACGCCGCCGAGATTTGTCACTCGCAATACGGCTTTGGTAACTGATACATTGATGAGATTTAACCCCCTCCAGACGCATTTCGTTATCAGCAACACGCAAAGGGTACCCTTTAGCGTCAAGTACACTTTTGAGCCAGCGGTTATCCTCCCATGCCCCGTTGTATAAAGCCTTCGGTACCTTTTCGGCAAAACAGACCTTCACTTTAAGGGTTTCAAGTGCTTCATCGGCCTGTATTTGATAATCAACCTCATAGGCTTTAACCCCATGGGCAGATAGCAAAAACATCAGTAACGTCATTCTCAATAATATTGGCAAAACAAATCCCTTAAAATGATGGATACAATGATTATTAGCGTCGTCAGTGCATAGCGCAACCTTTTGAGACATTCGGCTAGTCATTTAAGCTTTATGCCTTAGCCAAGCTATAAAACAGGTGTATCTCAGCTATACTCGCTATATAATAATAGCTCACTTAATAAATCAATAATCAATGCCAAACGCTTACCCATTGTCGTCTGAACACCAGCTAGCCGAGCATTACCAACAGCGTATTATGCCTTTTTGGCAAGATTCGGTGGTTAAAGGTCAGTTTAAAGGGGTTAACGACACACTCATTAAAACCGCCTATTGCCTTTGCCCTCATGCCCGGGGCAGTATTGTCATCTCCCCGGGACGCACCGAAGGGTATATAAAATACCAGGAATTGATTTTTGACCTGCATCGACTCGGGTATTGTGTGTTTATCATCGATCATCGTGGGCAAGGGTTTTCAGAGCGACTCATCGACCAGCCACAAAAAGGTTATGTCGGTGATTTTAATGATTATATTGTCGATTTAAAGACCTTTTATGACGAGGTGGTAAACCACAAGGCTCAAGGTAAACGCTTTTTGCTTGGTCATTCGATGGGTGCCACCATTGCCACTTTGTATTTGCAGCACTACCCCAATCATTTTCATGCCGCCACTTTGTCAGCACCTATGTTTGGTTTTAATACCGGTAAGTTACCTAAAGCTATTGTCAAACCGTTGTTTTTGATGATGATTTACTGGAAAAAAATCACCCATCGGCTCAACGATTATGTTGTTGGTCAACAAGATCACCAACAAGTCCCTTTTAAGCATAACGCCTTAACTCACAGCCAAATTCGCTATCAACATTTTTGTCATCAATACCAACAGCAACCCCAATTACAGTTAGGCGGGATCACTTATGCTTGGCTGGCAACGTCGACTCAAGCGATTGATCAATTGTTTGCCAATTTATACCAGCTAAAAACGCCCCTGCTGATGTTACAAGCCAGCGACGATACCATCGTTAGTCTTGACGCCCAGCAACAGTTTTACTGGCAAATGCAAGCTCAGGGGCATTGTCAAAAGGTGTTGTTAAAGCCGGCAAGGCATGAGGTATTATTTGAAGAAGATTTACAACGCGATCAGGCAATCACCGCGATGATCGACTTTTTTGCCAACCATGAATAAAGAGCGAATAGGAAACGAATAAGGATAGCGGTTAACTTCTAAAGCGCTTATCGGTTTGTGACTGGGGATCTTCGTGAATGATCACGTCAACCTCTCCGAGCATGGCGATCAGCGCCTCTTCGACCTGATCAGAAATAATATGGGCTTGGTATAAAGTCAGGTTATCGTCCATTTCAAGGTGTAACTGAATAAACTTGGTATGCCCCGCCTGACGGGTCCTGAACTCATGAACACCACTGACATCGGGATGAGCCAGCACCATATCGAGGATTTGCTCGTGCTCTTCATCTGACAACTCCTTGTCCATCAAACTATCTGCACTTTCGTGAGCAACATACCAGGCGTTATACATTAAATACAGGGCGATAATAATGGCAAATACCGCATCCGCATAATCAATCCCTTTACTGGTCAGCCAGATAGCCAGCAACACGGCTAAATTTAGCAGCAAATCACCTTTGTAATGCAAAGAATCAGCTCTAATGGCTACCGATCCAGTTTGCTTGACAATCCACTGCTGAAACAGCACCAAAAGCAGGGTGACCACAATAGCCAAAACCGCTACTGACATACCAATTTGAGGATGTAACATCGGGGAGGGTTGAGAAAGTCGGCCTATACTGTGAAAGACCAGTAACAATGAGGAGCCACAAATAAACGCCGCCTGAGCCAAACCGGCCAGTGATTCGGCCTTACCATGACCAAAACGGTGTTCGTTATCAGCAGGCTCCAAGGCATAGCGGATCACAAAAAAGCTGATCCCCGATGCACCAATATCCAAAATGGAGTCTGTTAAGGTCGCCATAATACTGGCAGAGCCAGTCATTACCCAGGCATAAAACTTGATGACAATCAGCAACCCCGCCACCAACAACGGTGCCCAAGAGGCCAGTTTAACTAGCTTGATGTACTGTTGTTGGTCTGTCAACGTAATTACCTGCTATTCCCTTTTATCTTTAGCTTATCCTACGCCAAATTCAAGGTGACTATCGATAGCCAAATTTAAGCTCTAGCGGGCAGCACCAATGCGCGACACTCACCAAAACCGATACGAGCTGCACCTTCTTTTTGACAGAAACCACGCATGATCACCGCGTCACCATCATCAAGGAAAGTTCGGGTTTCGCCGTTACCCAAATCAATTTGCGCTTTACCGCCTTTTGACAGCTCCAGCATTGAACCGGCTTCTTCTTCGGCAGGACCTGATTGAGTACCACTGCCCAAAAAATCACCGGCTTTAAGATTACAGCCATTAACCGTATGATGAGCAATCATTTGTCCCACAGTCCAGTAAGAATGCAAGAAGTTTGACTGACTCAATTTAGCCGGTTGTTCACCAGCATCGCGCATTTTGTTACTTTCAAGGAATACTTCAAGTTCAACATCATATGAACCGTATTCGCTGTTATTATTACTGCTCAAATAATCCAATGGTTGCGGATCAGCAGCATCACGGCTCCAGCTTGTTCTAAATGGCACTAATGCTTCATTGCTTACAATCCATGGTGAAACCGTTGAGGCAAAGTTTTTTGCCAAAAATGGACCCAATGGCTGGTATTCCCAGGCTTGCATATCACGAGCCGACCAATCATTAAACAAGCACAGACCAAAGATATGATTTTGAGCATCATCAATCTCAATCGCATCACCGAGGTTATTACCGCCGCCGATGTAAATACCCACTTCCATTTCGTAATCAAGACGTTTACACGGACCAAGCGTTGGCGTTTCGGCTGTAGGTGGTTTAGTTTGCCCTTTTGGACGATAGAACTGCTGACCAGAGACATCAATAGAAGAAGAACGGCCATGATAACCAATTGGCAGCCACTTGTAGTTTGGCAGTAACGGGTTGTCTGGCCTAAATAAAGAGCCTACGCTGGTCGCATGATGAATAGAAGTATAAAAATCAGTGTAATCGCCAATATGACAAGGCAAGTCGTATTCGACATCAGCTTGAGCAACCAAAGTGGCTTTGACTTTATCAGCCAGGCCCGAGCCACTGGTCAGTGCTTCGGATAATGCCAGACGTACAGCCGACCACACACTAGGACCCATCGCCATAAACTCATTAAGTTGCGATTTGGTACAAGCCGCGATACCCGTTGCAGCTTCGCCACTAAACAGCTTAGCAGCGGCCAAAGCGGCCAAGTCAACTATCTGATCACCAATGGCAACGCCACCGCGAAAAGCTTCATTACTATTGGCCCGGCGAAAAACAGCAAAAGGTAAATTTTGAATAGGGAAGTCACTATCAGCCCCATTGGCCGAGTCAACCCAGCTGGTCAAATTCACATCATGGGTCTTATTTAAAACGTACATATCAATACCTTAAGTAGCTTTTAATCGTGTAGAAACGGTTTTACAGCCGATTGGCTGATGTTGTTAACTATAGTGTTAATAACCATAGCCGTGGCTGGCAGAATAGGAAAGAATAAACAGTCTTTTCATTAAAGTCTAGCCGTAAGCCCACTGTGTTTGGCAATCGGTCAGTGCCACAGTCAAGCTCAGAGTGTAAAGCGAACTTTACGGTGCAGTGGGTTCAATCAGCAAAAACGACAATACCTGCTCACCAACAAAACAGCATTGGCCGCTAAACATCATCCCTTTAGTCAATTTGGGGTTTAACTCCTGACATAATTGCAGCTCAAAACTGCCTTGGTTAATGTCCAGCCCAGTGACCCGTACTGCGTCAAAATCAAAATAATAACCGGTTGATGGATAAGCGGCCTTAAAAAAACTCTCTTTAATCGAAAAAATTAGCGAAAATAGCGTTTCTCGATTTGTTCCCGGTAAGTCAAGCCACGCAAAATCATCATTAAACAAGATTGAATCGGCAACATCAGCCATGGTTTTGGCGCTGATCACATTTTCAATATCAATACCAAGACCCATCACCTGTGGCTTACGGGTGACCACAGCCAAAGCCGAATTATGACTGTGAGTAATTGAACCAAACACCCCTTGCGGCCACACCGGACAACGGTTTTTACCCGCATTGATGGTAAAGTCACTTATCTCTAAACCAGCCAGTGCTGTTTTGGCACAGCTACGTCCGGCCAAATACTCCGCTCGGCGTTTAGTGACTGCCCGATCTAAAGAGGCGGGAAACTCAATCCCCAGCTGACGAAAAAAATCATCATTATAAGCCGTGACATTAAAATCACATAAGTGAATAAACACTTCTTCATTAGCCACTTGAGTAAAGCGTTGCTGGTTGGTGATAAAGTCATTGATATTAAACGGCACCGGTAAACCCCTGCTGTCGCCAAGCTTCGTAGCTGATCACCGCAACGGCATTAGAGAGATTCATACTGCGGTTACTTTGCATCATCGGAATACGCAAACGTCGCTCAAGGGCAATACTATTCATCACCATATCGGGCAAACCACTGGTTTCGGAGCCAAACAGCAATATATCACCGGGCTGATACTCAAGCTCAGTATGGGGTCTGCTACCTTTGGTGGTACAGGCCAAAACCCGACTGTTTGGCAGCGCTTCAAGCAGCGCTGCATAATTAGCATAACGGGTGACATTAGACAAATCATGGTAATCGAGCCCCGCCCGACGCAGCTTTTTCTCTTCAAAGTCAAACCCCAAAGGTTCAATCAAATGCAAAGCACAGCCATTATTGGCCGCCAAACGAATAATATTGCCCGTGTTAGGTGCGATACGAGGTTCATAAAGGGCGATATGGAACATAAGGCTTTAAAGGTCATCTGCAAGAATTTAATGGCGGGCATAATAACATTTTTTTATTCGCCTGACATTGTAAAAACCGATAACCAATGACGCATTTGCCGACCAAAACTAAACAAGTTAAAATGCTAGCATCGTTTGACACTCTTAGTAATATAGCCACCATGAAATTTCTAGATGTTCGTACAGATTTCGCGTTTAAAAAAGTCTTTGGCAGTGAGGACAGCAAACCTCGGTTAATATCCTTTCTCAATGCTGTGATTGATTTTAATGACGATATGGTCATTACCGACTTAACCATTGCCGACCCGTACAACCTCCCTGCGCTCCAGGGAATGAAGGATAGCTTTGTTGATGTTAAAGCCATTTTAAGCGATGGCACAACGGTGATCATCGAAATGCAGGTACTCAATCATCAGGGATTTGAAAAACGAGTGCTCTATAACGCCGCTAAAAACTACTCTACTCAGCTAGTCAAAGGACAGCGTTATGACCTGCTCAGACCGGTTATTGCCCTAAACATTGTCGACTTTACTATGTTTAACGACAATGAAAAGCTCATCAACACATTTAAAATCATCAATAAAGCCGATTTCACTGATTATAGTGACGATATTGAACTGATCTTCATTGAGCTAAATAAATTCACCAAAACCCAGGAGTCTTGCCAGGGCATTCAAGATA
>JBLHHD010000022.1:0-14208 GCA_047614605.1 Alteromonadaceae bacterium | reverse complement strand
GGTGGCACTGACTGGTTGGTTAAGGATTTGGCTTAACTGGGGCAGCTGATTAAAGGTGGCTTTTGGTAAAGTGCTGCTCTTTATTGGCTCAGGGCTGGCAGACTCAGGGCTGGCAGGCTCAGGGCTGGCAGGCTCAGGGCTGAATGACTCAAGGCTGGCTGATGCATAGATTTTTTGCTCCAAAGTGAGCTTTTCTTTGCTGATGCAAGTTGGCTCACTCGTTAGCTCCCACAACTTACTCTCACCGTTGGCTAGCTGACTGACCCCACTGAACAAGGTTTGTGGGGCGATGATCACGCCGTTATCTAGTAATTGTGCCATTGCCATTGGGTCTACCTCGGCTGATTCGTTAAACGCATCAAGACGGGTGTGCAATTTTAATTGATTGTTGTGGCTTTGGCTGAACAGGTTATAGCTGCTAAACGCTGACAAACAGCAAAACAGTTGTTTTGGCTGGCTATCACTGATGCGTGGTAAGGGCAAAATCAGCACATAGTCACCACCGACATAACGGTTAAAGTCCATTGACCAGCGAATAAAAGCGGCTTCAAGCAAGTTTTGCACGGTAACGTCGGCGCTTAAACCAAGCTGCTTTATCAGTTCGTCACGATTGTTAATCTGACCGGTAAAGGTAAAGGGGTTAGTTAAATTACCGGTCATGCTACAGCTCCTGTTGGGGTCACTACTGATTTTGTGGTTGCTGGCTGAGCAGCTGCTGCTTGTGCACCATTATCTTTTTGTGCTGGATAACGTTCAGTCAGCCACTGGGGTAATACTTTGCTGGCAGCAGAAACAACACTCATATGATTGACTCGTGGCAGTTCAACTAGCTTTTTGTCGATATGCGGCGGTAAATGCCAGTGAAATAAAGTGGCGATAAAATCAGGGTGTAATATTTCATCACTTTCGCCAGCCATTAATAATACAGGCACATTAAGGCGATTAAGGGCATTGGCGTAGTCGGTGATATCACAAGAGAGCATTAAGTTATAGCTGTAACCCAGGACTCTGCCTTCGACTTCGGCCATTTTGGGGTTGGCTGGAAAGGTCAAAATAGCCCGATGACGTAAAAAGGGTAAGAATTTGGCCCACAAAAAAGCTGAAGCTTTAAATGTTGGCGCGTGTTTAAGCGCTGCTTCGGGGGCGGCATCCTGGGGTTGTGGTGCTCTGAAATAACGCACTTTATATTGCCATTCAGAGGCGGGTGCCCGATAACGAATGGCCTCCATAGGGCTGCTGATAGCCGGGGCGACGATGGCCAGTGAGTCAATTTTGTCACAGCCATATTTCACGGTGTAACGTAAACAGACTACGGCACCAGCAGAGTGACCACCAAGAATAATGGGCAATTCACTTTCGTTACGGTAATAGTCAATGAAGTCACTTAGGTCATCTTCAAGCTGACCGACATAATCAACATCACCACGCTGACCTTCTGAGGCTCCGTGCCCACGCCAGTCAAGTAGCACTACGTCAAACTGTTGTTTTAGTAGGGCTTTGGCGATCACTGCATAACGTTTGGTGTTATAAGTGCTGCCATGCAGGAATACCACGGTGGCTTTAGCCGGGGTTGCCGGATCGCACGAGTAAGTGTCAAATGACAGTTTGGCTTTGTCCCGTGCTGTGTATGTACTCTTTTCCATTAGACTGCCTCAACTTCCAGCTTATTCAACACCGGTTGGCTCATGATCTCATCACTCACGTTACGACAAAACTGGAGGAAAAACGGTACCATAAACGGCGCGGCAATGTATTCTTGTTTGGCGTTAAATATCATGTCAGCTTGTTTGGCGAGTTTCTTCAGCTCGGCTTCTTTGTCCATGTCAGCGGCCATTTCGCCATCTGCATCATCTTTGCCATCAACAATTTGCAGGTTAACCATGCCACTGGTAAATGACTCGCGGGTCACTTCAACCAATACGGTATGGTCGGTTTTTTGTTGTAGTTCATCAGTAACAAATTGACCGAGTTGCGCCAGTAGTGGCGGTAAGTCGGGTTCGTCAAATAATGGGCTGGCAAAAATTTGCGGCAATTTGAGGCATTCCTGTACCGCACGACGACTGGCGAAATCAGGTAGGTTAAGTTTGCTGCCAGTGACTTTAAGGAAAATATCCACCCATAATTTGATACGTAAATCGATACGGCGGCCATCGCTGCCTTTTTTTCCCATATCGTAAACAAAGTATTGGTATAGTTCGGCACCGGACTCGAAAAAGCCTTCGTGGTTGCGATCAAAATAACGGCCCTGTTCTCTCATTGCTTCACCGGCGGCGACAGTCTGATGATACAAGATTTTCTCAAGTGCCAGATGACCCCGACGAATATGGGCTTTTTTCTGCCAGAACTTTAAGTCCATGAAGTTACCGGCCATGTAATCCCAAGCCGATTCTAAAAAGTAGGTTGAAGTCGAATAGGCAACAATCGGTGAGCATAATTCGCCACTATCAATAATGGGATAAACGTTAAACACAAACGCATAGAAGTTTTGATAATACTCATGGGCTTGTTGATTGAGTATTGGCACAACTTCACTCAGTTGTTTGTCGGCCATCTGATTGTCATCAGTCGCCATATCAGCGGTGATGGTCTGGGTGATCGCATCATTTAAGATGGCGATGAAGTCGCCGCCGCCACTAAATAGGGGATCGATAAACATCGCGGCAAAACCGGTGGTTGCCCAGCGTTTTTCGCTGATGTAACGCTCGCCACGGTAGGCTAACTGGCCCCAGGCTTCAAAGTCTTCAAGTTGTGCATCAACCATCAGCTCAGACAAACCTTTATGCTCGGCCAAAAGGGCGAGAAATTGCTCTTGTTTAAGGGGCGGTTTGTCAATTTGGTTTTTATCACCCACCACGCCAATACTGGTATAACCGCCAGATAAAGGGATCACCCAAATCCAGTAGCCAGTACCGGCAAAATGATTGGTCGATAAAAATCGCCCATTAACTCTATCACGCCACTCTTTAGGGCCAATAGCATCAATATCGGCGATGTTGCTGAAACGTCCCCAGGCAGAAAAGTGCTTGGGTACGTCATTACGATTATGTAAACGTTCTTTTTTGGCTAACAGGCTGGCTTTGCCACTGGCATCAATCAGCCAACGACCTTGTAATGTTTGGGTATCGCCTTGATAGTTAAAACTAACCTGGTGAACGCTGTCACCATCAAGGGTGAAGTCACGGACCTTTGCGCCCATTAAAATATCAATTCCTTGCTCACGGTTCATATCAACCAAATCTCGTTCGAGTTTGGCCCGGTCGAGCTGAAAAGCCGGGTGAGGCGGAATGTTAACGGTGCCATGTTCGCTCATTTCGTGTAATGGCAAGTCATGTTGTTCTGAATCATAGAAAAACCGCAGGCCATTTTTTGGTAACTGGTTACGATAAATATAGTTGACTAAGCCGAGGTGATGAATGAAATAATGACCGGCTATTTCGACGGTGGCTTCACCCACTTTAGCTTTAAATTCGGTGTTGGCTTCAAGCTGGATAATGGCTAACTCGGGGTTGGCGGTTTTGAGCTGTCTTGCCAGGGCGAGCCCGGCCCAACCCGCACCGATGATAACGATGTCATAATGGGCTTTGAGAGTGGTTTGGTGGTTCATCGCTTGGCTCCGCTTTGGTTATTTATGTTGTTATTTTTTATTGGCTCAAGCCTGCTCTTTATTGGCTCAAGGCTGTTGACTGGCTCAGGGATTTTTATTTGCTCAAGGCTGATTGGCTCAGGGCTGCTAACCGCATCAAGGCGATCACTGCTCCAGCGGAAATAGTGATTGTTCAGTCCCCGGTACTGGTGCTGGGGGTATTTTAGCGTGGCTTTAATCCCTTGCTGATAATCGCTTTTTGATAGGGCTAAACGGTTAATGGCACTATTGTAATCGTTGGTATCAGTGGTGACGCAATGTTCGCTGACCGTTGGTACTGCTTGCATTTGAATGTCGGTGACACCACGGGAGATACGTAAACAACCGACTCGTCCGCCGCCACCAAGTGTCATCATCAGCAAGTTACCATGGGTTAAAAACTTCTGGTAAAGCTGTAATTCGAGGGTCGGCTTTAAGCTCAAAAAATGGCGGTTGTCTTGTTCAATGCTCGGTAACCAGTAATCTGGGCTAAAGTGTTCCGTCAGACGACTGTTAAGACCCTTGAGTAATTTTTTACCCCATAATGAGCAAATATCAAAGGATATCGGGTGACAGTGGTCCGGGGTGTTTTGCAAATATTGACTGAGTTGTTTGATTAGCGACTGAATGCCCACCATGCCCATAGGCTGAGAGAAAATTTGGCAGTCTTCGATGATCAGTGATTTATCGCCGGGCACTTCTTTGCTAAGCAGACAAAATCCCATGCAATCGACAACTGACAAGCCATCTTGCTCTGGCTCGTTACCTATGCCAAGCGCATTAAGACACCCTTGCTGCAACGACTGGTCTAGCTCCAAAGTGATGATCAAGCGCTCTTTACTGATACTGTGGTTAAAATCTAAAATTGCCCCGTGCAAGCTGGTACAGGCGGCACTGATAAAGCTCAGGTTATGACCCGTCGTGGCTTCCAGGGTTTGGCAAAATTGTTTGATCAACGGATTTAACAGCGGTTTGACCTCACCGGCACTGATGATCACTATGTCTTTGGGCAAGTGGTCAATTTCGGCCAGCACCGCGTTTAAGCGACTTAACCCCTGAGCAGCACTATCGGCAGTGTCAGCCCAAAAGTCCTTGATCACAACAGCTTCACCAATGGTTGGGTTGAGCAGTGGATTAACGGGTTCTTCGCTAATGATCGGCTGGTGGACTGTCATAGCTGCGTAGCCTGGCCAGGTTCGATGCCAAGTCCGGCCAATGGGGCGATAAACTGCTCGAAAATAGCTTTATCGTTATTGTCATCAGAGTAAAAGCTGATAGCGATATCGTTGCGACCATGCTCAAGTTGATAACGTAGTAGGTGGTCGTTGATCACCAGTAGTTTACCCGGGGCGTCTTTGAGTCGTTTCACCTCAGGTGCCACGTCTTGCATCAGCAATACATTGTCTTTTAGCATCGGTGCAGGCAGGCGCATTCCACTGGGCATTGACAGCCTGACCAAAATTGTCAGACCTTCGGGCCATAATTCGTTAGCATGACTAATGCGCTCGCTTAGAATTTGATAATGCTCAATGAAGTTAATAAAAATCGGTGTGTCAGATGACGGTAACTCGGTGAATACAGCAAAGTCTTCTTCGCGGCTCATTGGTAAGGTGCGGGCCAGTGCCACCGACGGTTTGCCAACAAAAGGAGCGCGTAAGAGCTGGCCGTTAAAGCTGTGATGGTGTTTGTTATTCATAGCTTTTCTCCTGCTGTAAAATCAACTGGGTGTGCTCGTTGACAATGACCTCAGCCATAGCGAAATAGCCGTTAAGGGCCAAAGAGCAAGCCAGATATTGTTGCGGTTCGACTACTGGGTTATCAAGGCTGTGAACCAATATTGATAACCATGGATCAGCGCCAAAACAATGCCCCCAATCGGCATGACGGTCGGGTAGGCGTGCTTGTTTGGCGAGTAGTTTGTCAAACATCTGTTGAATGGCATCAGGGAAAAATGGCATGGCCAGTGTACAGTTTTCGCGGGTAGCTACTGTGCGGCGCACCACAGTGGCAAATTCGGCCATCGAGTTGTGGGTAATGGCACAAGTGGCAACCAGCTCGTCAGTTAACGGGGCTGTGATCTCAAGCAATACAGTGGTGATACCAAAGCCCGAATCATGCCAATTTTCGTTGTAACGCCAAAACTCCAGATCATAGACATTAGCATCAACAATACTGACTAGTAAAAAACGGGCATCTTGAGCTTGATGTTTAACATAGTGACGCAGTGAATAACCCCACGAGGCACATTCATAAGCATTAATATATGTATCAGGTTGGTGATCGCCTTGCGCTTTAAGCATATCGGCGACCGTTGACCAGCTGATATGACCGGTGGTAAACGGCAGTTCGAGCATAGTCGAACACAAAAAATGGCGGTCGATTTGGGCTTTTTCGGCCTCGTTCAACGGGGCCAATATTTGCTGGGTTTGAGCGCCAATGAGTTCACTCAACCAGGTAAATGTTTTATCAATCGGCGGGCGTTGTTCAGCCAGTTGTTGTTTTAGTGGCTGAAAAGCAATCCCCCTGACGGTTAGGTTGCTCATCGTCTAGCCCTTTTTTGTTTTGAGTAAACTTCAAAGAAACAACGATAAGAGCTACCTTCCATTTTGCCAAAACCGAGCAAGTCACGCTGGTCGCTGACTTGTTTTAGTTTGCCGGTGGCGACCAGATTGAGCAGTAGCTCGTTGGAAGCAAACTTAAGGGCTAACACCCGGTCGACCGAATGCATGGAGAACATGTTGTCGGCCAAACATTTGTCGGCAATGGCATTAATATAAGCGATGTTTTGGCTGGTTTGTTCGTCAAGCTCAAGTCGGTCATTGTCAGCCAGCCATACCAGATGATTCATTAATGACTTAACGAAACGAGGACGTACCAAGGTTAAAAAGCGGTTAACACTGCCCAAACCGCCTTTACGTAACATGTCATCACGGCTGACTTGAACAGTACCTTTGACGTTGCCCAGTTGTATGGCGTTATCGAGATAACCGTTGCCAATTTTTTCGCTGCTCAGTTGCTGCGCTTTTTCGGGCGACAGTAAAAAGGTTAGCGGGAAAGGTTTGCCGGGCTGACGGGCAACAACCATCACAAAACCCAGTTTGTGAGCTTCGATACCCCATTTTTTATCGACGGTCAGTTGCCATTGGTCTTCGCTGGTATCTAAAACAGTGTTCCAACCAGCTAAACTGGCCCCCCCCCCATCGGTCATTAAAAAGTGACCAAAATGGTCTTCGTCTAACCATTGGTCAACCGATGCTTGTTGTTCTTCAGTTGCCGTCAGTTGCAGCATGATAGAACCAAACAGGCCGATAATGTTATGAAAGTGCGGGCCAAACCCGTCTTTTTTAACCGCTTCGGTTAATTCGTCAATGGCAAAGGTTTGCTCAAATGATGCCAGTGGCTGGGTGACTCGTGGTGCTTTTAGCTCCATTCGGGGCGTAAAAGTGTCTTCGATGATGATCTCAGAATCAAGTAAACGCAAAACCGCTAAGTTAATAATGGTGTTTAACGACTCAGGCATTGGCTGGTCAGTTTGTAAATGATCGGTGATAAAACCACCAAACAGGGAATTTAAATCGCTCATGTGCTCAACCTTATTCGATGATGTAGACTTTGGCTTCGGGAAGTTTTAAAAACGGTGTCAGGGTATAACTGGCGTTATAAGCACCGCAATCGTCATAGACACAGATATCACCCACTTGCGGGCTGATGGCATCTTCGCCCTGACGACCAATAACATCGTCTTTGCTGCAAGAGCTGCCAACATAAGTGCAGGCGGCGGTTGGCATGTCAGTTTGTTCACCGGCTTTATAGATCCATGGGGCTTTTAATTTGCGGAAGCTGTTCTCGGTTTTGGCAAGCAAAAAGTTTTGGTTAATACCACCATCACAAATAGCGACTTGCTGATGTTCGATATGTTTGATGTAACGTACTCGGGTGGCAAAAAAGCCTGCCGTTGCCATTAAACCCCGGCCTGTTTCGTGGGCTAAAGTAATGTGCTCAGGGAAAAGTTTGAGTAAGGTGCGATAGGCTTCGAAGTCGAATTCTTCTTCTGACCAATGCTCTGAGAAACCGCCACCAAGATTAATAAAACTCAACGATTGTTCGTATCGTTGCTCAATGGACTCAGCTACTGCCAAAGCCGCTTTTGCGGTGGCAACAGCGGCTTTAGCAAAGCTGTAAGAGCCGTTAAACAGGTGGAAACCCGCGAGTGGGATATTGTGTTCTTTACAAATATCAATGGCCTGACAGGTCGTGTCCCAGTCCATACCAAAGTGATCAGGTCTTACTTTAGGGGATTCGGGGTTAAACTGCTTTAAAATACACGAGTTTAAACGCAACAAGACGGGTTTGATTGGACGCTTGCCGACAAATTCTTGCAGCATGTTTAGCTGCACTAGATTATCAATGATCACGGTGGCTTTAGACGCTAGAGCGCCACGGATGAACTTTTTATCCGCTGACGGATTATTGATGTATTTGTTGCCACCACCACCGGCAACCAAGTTTAACTCGCCGATTGAAGCGATCTCGATACCGTCGGTTAAATGATGATGACTGCGTAATAACAGGTCGGTATTGTTATTGGCTTTCATCGAGTAAATCAAGTTCGTCCCTAAGGCATCTTTGAGTTGCTGATAGTTTTGAGCCACCTGAGATACGCTGTATAGGTAACAGGGGGTTTCAATCTGGCGGGCGTTATCGGCCAGCAAGGTGGTTAATTGTTGTTGAGCTAATGGTTTCACGGTGTCTCCTGCTTTACCCACAATACGTGGGCAAGTGTTTTTATTTTGTCGTTTTATAGTTTTTATAATAGTTTTTATATTAATCGTATTACAGATTTAAAATCAGTCGTTGTTTGTCCACTTTACTATTTGGCGTTAATACCATTTTGTCAGTGAAACGCACTTCTCTGGGGCGATAACTGGCATCGAGTGCCTCACTTAACCACTGTTTAAACTCAGTTTGATGTGCTTCATCTTGTTCTAGCAGTTGCACATAAAGGCAGGCTATTTCGTCACCAGACTTATCAGCGTGAGGAACGATAGCCACTAGGTGAACCAGGTGGTGAGTTTCAATCAGTGCTTCAAGCTCTGCTGGGTACAGGCAAAAGCCAGCTTGTTTGATAAGATCTTTGCTGCGTCCTTTGAAATAAAAGTAGCCCTCTTCATTTTGGCAGAACAAGTCCCCGGTTGCCAACCAATTATCATCACGATAATTGCCGTTAAGAATGCTTGCACCCGCATCGGCTGAGCCGTAATAACCTTGCATTAATGTTGAGCCGCGAATAAACAACTCGCCAATATCGCCTCGTGGGACTTCTTTGTAATGCTTTTGTTCACCATCACGGACTTCGATAAACACTTTGGCTTCAAGGCCAGGAATAGGAATACCCACTGAGCCCAAACGACTAAGGCTTTCTTCGGGTGGAAGGTACAGAGCACGTTTACACTCGGTCAGACCGTACATAGCAAACACTTGTAGCTGAGGCAGCAAGTTAGTCATCAGGGTGATGGTTTCTTCACCGAGGTGACCGCCAGTATTGGTTAACTTGGTTAAGCTGGGCAGTGGCTTTTTAAAGACCTGGATGATTTTGCTTAACGCACTGGCCATAGCGGGCACAACGGGTAGCAAGGAGATTTGTTGAGCTTCAATGGCTTTGACCACCTTGATTGGATGAAAATCAAGTTCGAACAGAGTCAAGTCACAATCAAAAGCAAAACCAAACAGCAGTTGGTATAAGCCGTAATCAAAAGATAAAGGTGAAAGACACAAAATATGTTCGTGTTGGTCCAGCTGTAAGTAGTTGGCGATAGAATACATGGCCGTTATTACATTGGTGTGACTGAGCATAATACCTTTAGGTTTACCGGTGCTACCTGAGGTGTAAATTAGAAGGGCTAAATCGGAGCCGCAGACTCGGCGTGGGGTATTACATTGAAACTTCATGGCTAGTTGCTGATAACCTTCAAGCTCGGTGACTTCGCCTTGGCGAATACAGACTCTGGCGTGACAATCATCGGCGATACGCTTTAAGGCTTCTTTGCCCATGCTATGACGAACGGGTACCACAACCGCACCGTGGTCCCATAACCATAAGAGAGTGGCAACCGTTTGTGGGGTGACTTCATCGGTCACCAAAACCCGATCACCAAAGTGAATATCCACTTTGACGGCCAATTGCTCAGAAAATACTTTGACCCATTGTGCGTCAAACGAAGTGTCAGAAGGATAAAAATGTAGTTGACCCTGCCAACGTTTGCTGATCACTTTGTTAAATAAATCCGCTAATGTAAATAACATAATGCCACTACTCCTGATCATGTTGATAAAACAACTGCAAGCGATGAACAAACAGTGAAATTTTGTTTGTCTCGTTACTTCGACTCTGTCCTTACAAAGATCTTGAGCTGATAAATCAGCCACAATCCAGGATTAAAACCATCCTCCATTGAATCCCTAGAGTTTTTATTCTATGCCAAACTATGTGTCTTAAGAGGTGATGTCAAGAGTGTTTGTTGGTTTTTTGTATCTTAATGGTTTTTGTTGCTTATTTTATAGTCAACGTGGTGATTTAACCTAATTTTATGTGACAATTTTGTTAAAAATAACTAACCCTAAAGGAACGGGTATCGAACTGAGGAAGCTGTTCTGGTTAATTTAGTTTTTGTTATAGGTTTTTTTGACCAATTGGTCGGTAGTAATTGAGGTTATTAGGTGTTTTAATCTATTTTTTTCGTGGTCAAGTCCTCTATTTACGCTGATTTAGCACCAATTTAACGCGATACTGATCCGAGTACTTTACTTTTTCATTTCATTGTTTACAATTGATTAAATTATTGAAGTTGAATGTTGTTGGCTGTTGGTATGTCATTACGACGGATTGATCGCTGACCCGCTGTGTTTGAACGAGTGGCATGACATTGCTTTTTGACGTCGTTTAAGGCGTTTTAGTGATGTGGTTTAACCCATTTGCGTGAAAAACATCTGAGGAAACACCCCGAATCGGAATCGAAAATATGTCGTGCTATGGTAGCTGTTGCCTATACCCATAAAGGGTGTAGGCATATCAACGTATTTAACTGAAGGAAAGTCACAATGAACAAAATATCAAACCGTATGGTCGGTACGTTATTAGTAGCGTGCTCGGCTGCGGCACCAGCGATTAGCGCACCTGTAGAGTTTAAGGTGTTAGCTGATTGGGGCTCAGGCTACAATGCTCAGGTCATATTAACCAATGAAACCGACAAAACGATGGCCGACTGGCGTCTGGCGTTTGACTTTGAAGGGGATGTTAAAAACCTTTATTCGGGTCGAATGATTTCTGCTAAAGACGGTCATTTTGTAATGGAAGGTGGCAGCTGGAATAAAACTTTAAAGCCAGGCCAAAGTGTTACTTTAGGTTGGAATGGCAGTAAAGGTGGCGTAAGCCGTCAGCTGGACAATATTGAATTTTCAGGTACTGATATTGATGTACCGGCAGGTCCATATTTCATTGGTTATGATTTACAGGCCGACTGGGGAACGGGTTTTGTTGCCAGCTTTAGTGTTGCTAATAACTCTGAAGATAACATGGGCAGCTGGGAGTTAAGTTTTGACTATCCTTATCCAATCACCAATGTTTACAACGCCAAGATCATTAGCCACGAAGGGGATCGTTACACCATCGAAGGCATTGATGATGGCGCTGATTTAAGTCCTAACGAAGTCACGGTTTTTGTTGTCCGTGGTAACGTTGGTGGTTTAAGTGAACAACCGGCGAATATCGCATTCACTCATAAATAACCAATGAGTCGTGCGTTTACAGTAAAATACCAAGGCTGCCTACGGGTGGCCTTTCTTCATGAAATGACGTTATGATGTAAGGATTATTATGACTGTCAATAACAAAATGGCTGATTCCTAACAAGGGCGTAATATGCTCTGTCGGTTTCTCGGTAAAAGTATTGCTATCAAAGTATCCAATTTAGATATGGAGCATTGCCAAACCCAATCATGGGATAAAATTTATCGTATCCAGCGCCAGTTCGTCGGGGATCAAAACTCGCTAATGATCACTTCTTTTGCCAAACCGTCATTTGTGCAATTGTATACTGGAACTTTCTGGCAGTTTCCCTAATGACAAAAGGCACGTCTTCACAGGCAACCAAGTCAAAGTTGGTGGCTAAGCGTTGTTTAAGCCCGTCAAAACTTGATACCTCATTACCGTTGGCATCATCATAACCGCCCAACCAAAATTCTTTTTTTGTATATTCTTCGAGCCAAGTGTAAGGAGAGGTTAAAACTAAATAGCCGTGTTGATTGATTCGCTCATCAATAGAGGATAAAAATAAAGCGGGTTGGTATAATCGGTCTATCAGGTTGGTGGCCATGATCAAATTATATCCATGTAGCTGCTGATCCAAAGCACAAGCATCTCTTTGCAAAAAGTTGACCTTATTTCGTGTTGCCCCTAGGTCAAAGTCATCCAGATGTACCTTCAGATGTTTGCTCAGTGCGCCTTCACCTTGTTGCTGGTAGCTGATGCTGTCGTTTCTTTGTAGTGCAGCGGCGACCTGAACGAAATTTTGTGAATAATCAACACCACAAACCTGTTTAAAAACGCGGGCTAATTCGAATGTGGCTCGTCCTGTTGCACAACCTAAATCAAGGGCTTTACCTTGTTCGATATTTTGACTGTAAGCAATCGCTTTTTTGGCACAGGCAACGGCAAAATTTTCTACGCCCAGATGATCTTCACCATATTGAAAATCACAATACATGGATACTAGTTTGTCGGTTTCATAAATATTTTGCTGTTTGTTCATTTGATCACCTATTATTTTTATTGGTTATTTTGGCCCAGCTCCCTGAAAAGGAACGATTGACGTAATGGTGAGCTTTTACAGTTAGATGATCAAGCAATTTGTACGATTTTCACCCTAGAGCGCCATATGGTTAGAGATCGCTCACCAGCGAGAACTAAAATTGTCGTAAACAAGGCGAATTCTTTTGGCTTTAGTCATTCTAAAGCAAAAGGATTTAACGCCGTTTACGGACATTTTAGACTCGTCCTTGGCAATGTCTAAAAATCGTTGACGCTACCACAAAACCTTTTGTTGCGAATTCACTTTTTGTTTATCATTAAACCAGCACATTCTCAATTTTTAGACATTCTGGTGAGTCTATTTTCTAACCATATGGCGCTCTAGTGGATAGCCCTTATCTGTTTACAAGAGTATAGGACAGCCTTTACCATTATCGTTGGCTAACTGTGCACAATTGGTTTGTTTATTTTTCAAAATGGTTTCTTTTCGGCATGAAGTCATTAATTTATTGATTAATAAGCCTTACGACTTCGCTGCATAGTTATTGTCCCGCCATGCTGGTGCGTGGAAACCGGGTTTCCGGACAAGAACTAATTAGTCAGTAAAAGCCAATAGACGAAAGCGACGCTAAATTGTTAAAATTAAGAATGATAAGAAGTTGGTATTTTTATGGCAAAACCAAATAAAAAATTACCCATGGCAACCGTGGATATATACTGCGCAAAATGTAAAACCCGCTTATTTAAATACCATAAAGGGGGCAAAGGCTTACTGGTTAAGTGCTTTAAACAAAGAATAGCTCAAGGTTTTACCCTTGAGTCTTGTATTTGTCCGGGCTGTAAGACGGTGTTTGCCCGAGATATTTTAGTTCATGGAACACCCGCATTTAAGATGATTGGTGGCAAGGTGATTTTTAAGTAAATGCTTAGGGTTACCTGAGTCAGTTCATCGATGCTTTATAGGCATCGCTGCGCATTATTTTTATTCTTTGCCTTGCCAGTAAGGGCTCAGGACAAAATAACCGCTTGTTCAAGCATCATGTGGCTACCGTTTAATTGGCAAGAAAATAACACCTTCAGAAGGGGGGCCGGTATTGCAGGCAGAACAAAATATTGGTCAATTACTATTGGGGCGACTGGATTATATGTTGATGAATCCGTGGAATATTGAAGTGTTGCTGAACGAGATGAAAAAGCCACAAAAAGTGCCATTAGATGCAAAGATCAAAGTCATTGGTGAGCCCATTATTTTGTTTTTTCAAAAAAATCGGCTAAATATGAGCGTTATGGGCGCAAGAGAGTGGATTTTCTCAAGCAACTTAAACAAACCAATGAAATGGATAAAATCCTCACTAACCGTTTTGTTAAATACAAAGCCTCGCGTTAATCCTCAGTTGGATGTGCGTTCGAAAGGGATCTAGATTAATCAAACATATCAGAAATGTCGTCGGCAATATTATCGTATTCGTTTTGATCAATGTGCAGGGTTTCCAGCGCACTGGCACCCACTAACTCCCAGCTTGGTGTGTCTTTAGCATAACAGCCTGTTTGATCTCAACGATAGTACGGCTCATACCGTAAAAAGGGGAGTTAATCGTCTTAACCCAAGTT
The DNA here is from genome assembly GCA_047614605.1 of Alteromonadaceae bacterium. Lineage (GTDB taxonomy): Bacteria > Pseudomonadota > Gammaproteobacteria > Enterobacterales > Alteromonadaceae > JABSOG01. The sequence continues at coordinate 169 of JBLHHD010000022.1, read as the reverse complement.
CGTGACTATAATAAACTTTATCCTTACATTACAATAAGTTAATAATTTTAATAGGCCGAAGTTGGCACTACGGATTTTTTACTTGTTGTCCACGGTGGTTTTTTTCTTGCCCAGTGCATCTGTCGTAATGCCCAATGCGTCATAAATTTTCTGCTGCCGGGTCTCTGCT
>JBLHHD010000021.1:0-14300 GCA_047614605.1 Alteromonadaceae bacterium | reverse complement strand
GTTTAGTTTACCCTGTACCGGCCAGCCTAGCTCCCCTTTGTACGGGGCTAACCCCAATAATTCGATGGCCTGAGTGGTCATTGATTTAATTCGTTGCAATGCTGCGGCTAAGGCTTGTTCGTTGATTTTAAGCTGTTCAAGCTGCTGTGATTCGGTCTTTAATTTGCGACGAATTTTTACCAGGGTTTGTTTGCGGTTACGCTGATGGGCGTTAAGCTGGTTTTTTTTGAAGATCTGCTGCTGCTCTAATTCAGTCAGTGCGAGCAGGGTATCAACCAGTTGCTGATCAACTTGTGCGAGGCGTGTGAGTACACCCTCTATACGGTCAATATTTTTTGTGCGGGCTTTATTAAGGTACTGATAATAACCCAATACCCGTTCAATTTTGCCCGGCTCCTGCTGATTGAGCAATAATTTACTGTAATCATGTGTGCCGGTAATATACATGCTCGATAACTGGCTGGCGAGCAACGTTTTGTGACGCTTTTCTTGACTGAGCAGTTGCTGCTTTTCTTGTTTAAGTTCGCTGAGCTTTTTTTTGTTGCGTTTTTTTCCTTCGCTGGCCTGGTTAAGCTGGCGGGCTACAGAGGCGATTTGTTTTTCTGATTTTTTTAATAAATCATTGAGAAATTTACGTTTGATTTGCTGGTTTTCAATGGCTTTTTCAGAGGCTTTGATTTGTTGTTGAACGGTTTTTAGCTGTTTTCTTTGTTCTGCTTTGCCCGGTGCTTTAGCGTCATTTGCATTGATTGTTTCGTCGGCTGCAAAACTGTATGGACTGAAAAACAATACCGTGATAAACAACGCCGTGAACAGCACTAAAACAAGATGCTGGACACGGGCTGGGTTTAACGGCGCAATACGCAGCATCGGTGTTACTGTGCCAGCGTCAGGATGGATTGCCCGGTCATCTGACTTGGTTGTTCGATACCCATTAAATACAGCATGGTTGGGGCTACATCACTTAATGCACCGTAACCTATGTTGCTGACCGGGCGACCGACATAAATAAACGGCACCGGTTCACTGGTATGAGCGGTATGGGCTTGTCCTGACGTTAAGTCTTGCATTTGTTCGGCATTACCATGATCAGCGGTGATCAAGCACTCTCCACCAACTGCCTTAAGCGCTTCAATTACCCGGCCCACACAAGCATCAACCGCTTCACAAGCCTCCACTGCTGCACTGAATACCCCGGTATGACCAACCATGTCACCATTGGGATAGTTGCAGATGATCACATCGTACTTTTCGCTGTTGATCGCTTCGATCAGTTTGTCGGTGAGTAAGGTTGAGTTCATTGCTGGTTGGAGGTCATAGGTGGCGACATCTGGCGAGGGCACTAAAATACGTTCCTCACCGTCAAATTCGCTTTCTTTGCCACCGCTGAAAAAGAAGGTAACGTGAGCATACTTTTCAGTTTCTGAAATTCGCAGTTGGGTTTTATGGTTTTTTTGCAACCATTCGCCGAGTACGTTTTCGAGTGGGGTGGGCGGAAAAGCACAAGGGGCGTCAATATCATCTGCATATCGGGTCAGGGTGACGAATGCGCCCAGTTGCAGGCTTTTAGCTCTACTGAATCCGGCAAAGTCATTATCGACAAAAGCGCGGCTCATTTGGCGTGCCCGGTCGGCTCTGAAATTGATGAAAAATAACGTATCACCAGCATTAATGGTTTTGTCTATTTTGCTATCGCTACCGGTGATCAGGCTAGCTTTAACAAACTCGTCGCTTTCGTCTCGTTGATAAGCTGCTTCAAGGGCCTGGATCGCACTGGTGTAACTAAATTGTGCTTTGCCCTGCGTCATTAACTCATAAGCTGCCTGTACTCTGTCCCAGCGCTGATCCCGGTCCATGGCGTAATAACGGCCAATGATGCTGGCAATCGCGCCAGTTTGCAGTCGGGCAAAGGTTTGTTCGATAAGCGCTATTGAATTGGCTGCGCTGCGTGGTGGCGTGTCACGGCCATCCAAAAAGGCGTGCAGATAAATGGCTTTGGCACCCCGTTGGTGGGCCAGTTCAATCATGGCGACAATATGTTCTTCGTGGCTGTGTACGCCACCGGGAGATAACAGCCCCATCAAATGTACGGCTTTATTGTTGCTGACGGCTTGGTCGATAGCATAGGTTAACACGCTGTTGTCGGCAAAAGAGTTGTCACGTACAGCTTTAGTGATGCGGGTAAAGTCTTGATAAACTATCCGTCCCGCACCCAAATTGACGTGACCCACTTCGGAGTTGCCCATTTGCCCGTCAGGCAAACCCACTTCAAGGCCAGAGCCGTGAATGAGGGTGTTGGGATAGTCTAGGTTAAGTTGATCCAATACCGGGGTTTTGGCTTGGGCTATCGCATTATGCTGCGGGTCTTCTTTGTATCCCCAACCATCAAGGATCATAAGTAACAATGGTGACTTTTTACTCATTTTCAACGAACTTACTCCACGGTGATTGGTATAACACAGGTATTAGGTAGATATGAACCCGCTACTTTAACTCACAATAGCGCAGGATTATATATTTTAGCCGTGTAAACGGCTACTCTTTAAAGAAAGAATCGCTTTCATGGAGCATTTCTTCGATATCTTCAATATCGATGGGCATGTCAGAAAACCCTGATTTACCTTTGATCTTATGGTTTTCGTCGGCCCACTCACCTAAATCAATTAGTTGACAGCGTTTGGAGCAAAATGGCCGAAATTCACTACTTTGCAGCCATTCAACCTCAGCGTTACAGGTTGGGCAATTGACGATGGTAGCGGGTTTGCTTTGAGCATTTGCTTGAGAGTCGTTATTTTGAGACATGTTTTTACCACAATGTAATGTTTAGTAATGTTTAAAAAAATAAATGAATAAACAAACTACGAATAAACCGAGTTTAACAGCGGGCCAGCGAAAATAATATATCTTGCTCGGTTGCCGTACGGTCGTGATCTTCGTTTAATTGCATAAAACGAATGGAATAGCGGTATTTATTGCCGCTGACCGTTGGATAGGCACCGTAAGCCGGGGTGTATTGTATACGTAACAATTCAATCTTTTCGGCGTTATCCTGGTAAAAACCACCAAGGGCTTTGACTGATGAAAAGGTGCTGCGCTCTCTGACAAAGCTAAGAATAATATCAATCGCTTCTTCAATAGGGGCTAATAGGGTCAACCAGTCATTGACTTGACTGACTTGGGTTTTGGCAGGCAAATGAGTCCAAAAATGGAGCTGGGGAAGATCGAAGTTACAACTGCCACCGGGGATCGCAAAACGTTGTCTGATACTGCCAAGAAACGGTTCTTCTTTTAACTGATTACTAATACGACCCATTTTACTCAAGGTATGTTGTAACTGGATCACCTTTTTGAGCGTGACTTGCAAAGCATCGTTACAAATTTGCGGGTGTTGTGACCATTTGACCAGCTTTTGTTCATTATGTTCCAGCTCTTTGCTTAATTCGCTGCGAATATCGTGTCGGTCAAGTACATCGACCAAAGCAAACAAGGATTCAAAAAACGCCATGGTCTGAGACTTTTCGCTCAGCGACTTGCAGCTGTTGACTTGTCCAAATAAATGCTCAACCCGCATAAAGGTGCGTAGTTTTTCATTCAAAGGATGTTCGTAAATAACCAAATTCATTTTTTTTCCAACTCAGGAATATTACCTGAATTTATTTCTAATACTGTGCTTTAATACACTACTTTGACGGTGATCTGCCCGTTTCTTTACAATAATCAGCAAAATTACGGCAGGGGGTGAATGTTAGGTCTGTTTTTTAGAAAAAGCCATATATTTCATGTGTAGTGGCTCAATTTGTTGTTGGACTTGCTCTAAAGGCAAATTATTATCGATAACGTCATCGGCTTGGTTTAATCGCTCAGCTCGACTGATCTGTGCCTGTATGATACTTTTGATTTGTTCCTCGCTCACACCGTCTCTGTTTTTAGTGCGATCAATCTGGGTTAACTCGGGGACATCAACCACCAGGTTCGTATTGGTATAACGCTCCAGGGCATTTTCAAAAAGCAGTGGGGCAATTAAAATACAATAGGGTGTTGATGCCTCTTTTAGCTGTTGGAGCATGGCGTTTCTAATCGCCGGGTGCATCAGGTTATTAAGCCACTGCTTTTTAATTTCATCGCTAAAAATAAGGGTTCGTAACTGTGCCCGGTTGAGCGTTTGATCGTCGAGTAGCAGTTCATCGCCGAACTTTTCAACGATGGCGTTAAGGCAATGACTGCCGGGGTCGACAACTTGTCTGGCAATCACGTCAGCATCTATCAGTTCAACCCCCAGACGGGCAAATTCATTGGCTATGGTGGTTTTTCCGCTTCCGATACCACCGGTTAACCCGACAATAAAATTACTCATTTTGGTTTACTCGTTAGGTTCAATGGTAGACAAATTGTTGCAGGTAAAAGTCAATAATCGGTTCACCCCATAAAATGGTGATCCACCCTGCAATGGCGATATAGGGGCCAAATGGTATTGGGGTGTTTTTGCCTTTTTTTTGCTGATAGATGATAAACAGGCCAAACGCCGCGCCAACAAAAGACGATAACAGCACAATCAGTAAAATACTCTGCCAGCCCAGCCAGGCACCAAATACGGCCAGTAATTTAAAGTCACCAAACCCCATGCCTTCTTTGCCAGTGACTAGTTTAAACAGCCAGTAAACTGACCATAAACTCAGATAACCGACACAAGCCCCAATAATTGCCTCGGTGGGGGATATGCCAAGCCCCCAGACACTGATCAGCAAGCCCAGCCATAACAGCGCCAAGGTGATTTGATCGGGTAATAACATCGTGTCCAAATCGATAAAGGTCAGGGCAATAAGTCCCCAGGTCAGTAGCAGGTAACCCAACAGTACCGGGGTCGGGCCAAAATGGTTGGCAATAACTACCGATAGTACAGCGGTTAGTAACTCGACCAGTGGGTAACGTATTGAAATTGGGTTGGTGCAATGCGAACATTTGCCCCGTAAAAGTAGCCAACTTAACAGCGGGACATTTTCAAGAGCCGTGATTTTATGACCGCACTTAGGGCAAGCTGAGCGGGGTAAAGAAAGGTTATAGACTGCTTCTGGCTCAGTCGGTTTGTCAGGTGTTTTAAGCTCGTCACCGAGGTATTGGCGACATTCACATAACCATTGCTTTTCCATCATGATTGGCAAGCGGTGGATCACCACATTGAGAAAACTCCCCACAATCAGCGAAAACACGATCACTGTGGCATAAAAATAGGCCGTATTGTTGACCAGCATTGTTATTATGTTATCGAACATTAGTAAAAAACTTCCCTTATTTTATTTAATGACTTTACCCATATCAAAGATAGGCAGATACATAGAGATAATTAGCCCGCCGATGACGACGCCTAAAAAGGCCATAATCATTGGCTCGATTAACGCCGTTAACCCATCAACGGCATCGTCAACCTCACCTTCATAAATGTTGGCCACTTTATCAAGCATGGCATCAAGTGCACCAGATTCTTCACCAATCGCAACCATTTGGGTGACCATCGGAGGAAAAACCCGGGTATTTTTCATCGCAAAGTTCATTTGATTACCAGCAGATACTTCGCTGCGAACTTCCATGATGGCGATACGGTAAACTGCATTACCCGAGGCACCGGCTGCTGATTCAAGTGCTTCAATCAGTGGCACACCAGCAGCAAAAGTGGTGCTTAAGGTACGAGCAAAACGGGCAACGGCGGCTTTATTTAAGATCATGCCAATAACCGGGAGCTTGAGCATGACCACATCTACTTTATCCCTAAAGTCAGGGCTTCGTCGGTGAATTTGGACAAACAGGTAACCGCCAATGACCATACCAATGACCACCATCCACCAATAAGCCTGCATAGTTTCTGACAGGCTGATAACAAATAGGGTAAAGGCGGGTAATTCGGCACCAAAACCAGCAAAGATCTCTTGAAACTGCGGTACCACAAAGATCAGCAATATGCTGGTAACAATACCAGCAATACTCAAGACAGCGATTGGGTAGTTCATCGCTTTTTTGATTTTTGATTTAAGCGCTTCGGCTTTTTCTTTATAGGTCGCTACCCGGTCAAAAATATTATCCAGGGCACCCGATTGCTCACCCGATTGGACTAAATCACAATATAAATCATCAAATAGTAATGGATAATCCCTGAGTGTTTCTGAAAATGGTATCCCCGATTGGACCTTGTTATTGAGCTTGATGATCAGCTTTTGCATTTTTTTGTTTTCGGTGCCCATAGCAATCATTTCGAGGGTTTGCACCAGCGCAACACCCGCTTGTAACATAGTCGCCACCTGACGGGTAAAAACAGAAATATCGGCAGGGCCAACTTTTTTACCGCCGTCTGAGCCAAATAGCGGCTTACCTTTTTTCTTTACTTTGTATGGGGTCAGCCCCTGACGGCGAATTTGTGCCTTGGCTTCCATCATGGAGGCAGCCTGCATTTCACCGGATACTTTTTTACCCTTGCGGTTGACTCCGCTCCAGCTGTAAATAGCGGGCTCTTTGTCTTTTTTAGTCGCCATATTGATTTCTTATCATTTAGCTTGTGATCTGTATCATCTTGATGATCTTAAGCTTGGTTTATTTGGGCTGTATCGGCAGCTGTTTTTGTTGCTGGCGTTGTTGATATAGGTGCTTTGGTGACCCGGTTGATTTCGATTAAGCTGGTCAGCCCGTTGGCGGCTTTAAGTAATGCTGATTCTCGCAGGTCAGCCATATTTTCTGAGCGGGCTTGCTCGGCTATCTCGATGAAATTACCGTTTTTAATAATGATTTTGGCCATTGCGTCACTGATGGGCATTACCTGATAAATACCTACTCGTCCTTTATAACCATTGGTGCAATGATCGCAGCCGATAGCCTGGAATAAGGTCATTTTGCGTTGTTGGTCCGAGGTAAACCCTTGTTTGGTTAATTCGACCTCAGGTAACTCTTTAGGTGCTTTACAATGGTTACATAACCGGCGAAGAAGGCGCTGGGCGATCACCAGACTGACGGTGCTGGCAGTGTCATATGTAGGCACGCGTCTGTTGCTTAAGCGGGTCAGGGTCGCGGGGGCCGAGTTGGTATATACCAAATGACCGGTTGGGGCGGCTTTGATGGCAATTTCTGCGGTTTGGAGATCGCGAATGTCACCCACCATCACCCCATCCGGGTCGTGACGTAAAAAGGATCGTAGTGCGGTGGGAAAGTCTAGCCCGGCTTTGTTGTTTATATGGACTTGATTGACCTCGGGCAGGTTAATTTCTACCGGATCTTCGGCGGTGGATATATTGGTTTGTTCGGTATTGAGAATATGCAGTCCGGTATACAAGGATACCGTTTTACCTGAGCCTGTGGGACCGGTGACCAAGGTCATCCCCTGAGGTTGGGCCAGCGCATCAAGATAAAGCGGTTGCTGATGTGGCTCGTAACCGAGTATCTCGATACCGAGCATGGCACTGGAAGAATCGAGTATCCGCATGACTATTTTTTCACCCCACAAGGTAGGCAGGGTGCTGATACGAAAATCAATGGATTTTTTTTGCTGATTTTCAGTTTGATTCGGCCATCCTGGGGCAGCCGTTTTTCTGCAATATTGTCATCTTCAAGCTCATTGGTATTTTCTAATTCAAGCTCGCCAAACTCTTTAACATCCAGGTCTGAAATATCAAGGTGGTCGTTGTTGGCGTCAAAAACGCTCTCAAGCACTGCCTGGAGCTTAGTGTGCTCAACAACAATGGGTTGGCTTTGCATTGAACTGTTAAAGACGAAATCTTCCAGTGCTTGAAAATCGGTAGGATCGGCAATGCCCATAAAGGCTTTACGGCTTTTTTTGGCTAGTGGTACAAATTGATGTTTGCGCATCAGTTTTTCGGTGATCAAATCACCGGGTATCCTTGAGGTACGCAGGGTGTCAATGTCAAATAACGGGGTCGAAAAGGTGTTGCAACAAAATTCTGCTAATGCTTGGGCGGTGATGAAGTTTTCTGCGATAAGACACTCAGGCATGGTGCTGTAGCCCGAGGTGTTATTAAGCAATCCTTGTTTTAATCCGGCTTCATCAATCACACCGGCAACACACAGTTGTCTGATCAATGGGCTGGTGGCACTCAGGGGCATTGTCGATACCTGTATGATTTTAAAATGGCCGGTTAGCTCTTGCGGATAAAACTGGATTAAAGCACTTTATACTATGGTTGGTAATGGGGCAATAGTCGCAAGGCAATAAAAAAGGCAGCTGAGCCGCCTTTTTGTTCGCTTGTTAATTAAAATTAAATTAAAAGCCAAAGTAGAGGTCAAAGTAGAGGCCAAAGTAGAGGTTAAATTAATAACGTCAAACTCAATGAGTGATTAGCATAAACCTGCATCAACACAAGTGCCGGTAGTAAGCCACGTTACCCTACCTGAGTTAAGTGCCACGGTAGGCGATAAAATGAAAGTCAATGAATCAACAGTGCCAGCACCTGTTGCGGTAATAAAACCGCCAGTGGTAACAACACTGGCGAGGTGACCAGAAGCAACCAAGTCAATAACACCATTAGTACCACCATCAAGGCTTCCAAGAGGAATACCGGTTTGAACTCCGATTTCAACCGCAGTTTTAGCGGCGCTGGTGGCTAGGATGACTTCTGAAAATTTGGCTTTTTTAGTGTAAGTTTGATAGGCAGGTAGTGCAACGGCGGCCAAAATGCCAATTATGGCAACTACAATCATTAATTCAATAAGGGTAAAACCTTTCTGTGCATTCTTTTGCATGTTTTTCATATTACTCATCTTAATACTTCTCCAACAAATTATTGAATGTTTTTTTGGGGGCTGTTTTAAGTTTGGTCGCTTTTGAATATTTTGCAACATTAAATAATATCTTTTTTAGACTTTTTTGTGGCTTTGGGCTGTTTTTAATGAAAGGTATTTACTTATCAATATGTTGGGTTTTAAACGGTTGCCCAAAAAAAGGTGTAAAAGAGGGCGTTTTCAATGCCCCAGTGACTTTTAAACTTGATCAGGCGTGGGTAAAGCGCATGGATAAGTCAATTGACTGGACGTTTTTAGTCAGTGCGCCAACCGAAATAAAGTCAACATTAGTTTGCGCATATTGGCCAATGGTACTGATATCCATGTTACCTGAAACTTCGAGTTTGGCCTTTTTATTGGTGAATTGCACTGCTTTGTGAATGTCTGCAATCGAGAAGTTATCGAGCATGACGATATCGGCTTGTGCATCGAGTGCTTGTTGTAATTCATCAAGGCTCTCAACTTCGACCTCAACCGCTTTACCGGGGAAGTTGGCTTTAGCGGTTTTGATTGCCTTGGCAATGGAACCACAGCCAGCAATATGGTTTTCTTTGATTAAAAAGGCGTCATACAGGCCAATGCGATGGTTTTTACCACCGCCACAGGTGACGGCATATTTTTGTGCCAAACGCATACCAGGGATGGTTTTGCGGGTGTCGAGCAGCTGAGTTTGGCTGCCTTGCAGTTCGTCGACATAACGGGCAACCAAAGTGGCTGTGCCGGACAGCGTTTGAATGAAATTAAGGGCGGTTCGCTCTCCGGTCAGCAAAATGCGAGTGTTGCCTGATAATTCAAATAACGTGCTGTTGGCGGTGACGTGGTCACCGTCTTGAACCAGCCAGTTAACTTTTACAGCCGAGTCGAGTTGTCTAAAAACTTCATCAGCCCACTGTTTACCACAAAACACACAGTCTTCTCGGGTGATCACTTTGGCGGTGGAGACGCTATCTGAGGGAATAAGAGAAGCGGTAATATCACCGATTTGTGGCGATTGGTAATTAAGGTCTTCGGCAAGTGCATATTCAACAGCACGGCTGATATCAGCTTGTGGCATGATAATTCCTAACAATTGGTTGTTTACTAAGGATTAAACAGGGCTAAAAGTCGTAAAACAGTGATAACAAATAATAGTGACGGTGATAGAACTAATACTGCCTGAGTGTCAGTTGGTTGCCCCGCTGGATGAATTCTAACTGTTTTAAGGCGCTCATTCCTAATAATATTTGATTGGATTTAAAGCCCGGACTGATGCTGGCGTTAACATCGCTTAAGTGGATAGCACCAAGTTCAAGTGATTCGAGCTCAGTAGCATAGCTGATACCACGCCCATTAGCGGTTTGGGTGTAAAACTGCTGACCCTTGCGTAGTCCGAGTTGTTGGGCAATAACCTCTGGTATGGCGACATTGGTAGCGCCTGTATCGATCATAAAGGTCACTGGCTGACGATTGATAAATCCGTTGGCAACATAGTGCCCCGCCCGGTTACGGGTCAGTTTTACCGTAGGTACGTTATTGATCACCTGATGTTCGATCTGGGCATTGGGGTTCCAGATTTCTTCGAGGCGTTCATTAAAAAACAGGGTGAGTAAGAACAATGCGCAAATCCAGGCAATAATACCAAATGATTTGCCGAACTTATTTTGTTTATGATCAGATTGCATTGCCACTCACTTATTGATTACTATCTCGGTTAATTATAACTTTTATTAAAAGGATGACCATGGCTGATTTTGTAACCAGTGATTTATCCATTAAGGCGGGCTGGTTGCTTCCGTGTGAGCGCCAAGCCAGTGAGCACTTTAATCACCGTCCTGAGGGGGGCGAAATTGAGTTACTGGTGATCCATAATATCTCACTGCCGCCTGGGCAATTTGGCAGCAGTGACATTAGTGACTTTTTTCTCGGCAAGCTTAAAATTGAACGTCATCCATTTTTTCAGCAAATTGCGAATTTGAGGGTTTCGGCTCATTGTGTCATTCGTCGGGATGGTCATCTTGTTCAGTATGTTTCATTTGACCAGCGAGCCTGGCACGCCGGGGTATCCAGTTTTTTGGGGCGGGATAACTGCAATGACTTTTCAATTGGTATCGAAATGGAAGGCACAGACACGTGTTCTTACACTGATGAACAATATAGTGCTCTGGCTCACTTGACCATGGTATTACAACAACGTTACCCTAAAATCACGAGTGATCGGATTGCAGGTCACAGTGATATTGCTCCGGGACGAAAAACTGATCCGGGTGAGGCATTTGACTGGCCCCGTTATAATAAACTGATTGAACCATGATTGAACTATGATTGAACTATGATTGAACTATGAAGACAGCGATAATAGCAATAACAGCCAAACAGGCATTTTAAAGGACGACTAATGACACTGATCACTTTACTAATTGTACTGACCATCGAACGGGTTTCAGCGACCCTGGATATTTGGCAGTTTCCTTTTTATTATCAAAAAATGAAAGATATGGCGTTTAAGCATATGGGTCAGCCTAGCTGGTTTGATAATAGTATTGCCCGTTGGCTGTGGATTTTACTACCGGTGATAGTGATCCAGTTTTTGAGTGGGGCGATGAATTGGTTGTTACTCGAATTTGCTTTTAATATTGCGGTGCTGTTGATATGCATTGGCTGTGTTAAAGAGCGAAAAATCTACAAGTCATTTCTCAATGCCTTTAAACGCGGTGATAAAGAAGCTAGCGAGTTATATAAAGCGCAGCTGTGTGGTATTGAAACAGAAGCCCCGCCAATGGCAACGAGTGATGTCAAACAGACTCAAACGGATGAGAGCCAAACCGCCCCTCATACAGACGCTCAGGCCGATTTGCAAACGGATGAGTCAGCTCAAACAGCTGAGCAAAACGAAGAAAAAAGTGGAGAAAAAAGTACAGCACAAAAAGCCTCTGAAGTAGAGGTAAGTTTAGGCCAGACATTGGTTTGGCTTAATTTTCGATTTTACTGTGCGATACTGTTTTGGTTTGTTTGTCTGGGGGCCGGTGGTGCGGTTTTATATTGCATGATAAGAGAAACCGCTGATGACAAAGATCAAAAAATGATCCATTTACTACCTCAAGCTCAGCTGAAAAAACTGTTGCACATTATGGATTGGTTACCAGCCAGAGTGTGTTCTGCGGGATATTTGCTGATTGGTCATTTTTCTCAGGCAACCGGCGTTTGGATAAGTTACCTGCTCGATTTCAGCTCACCAGCCAAAACGTTGATTTGCGATATCGCTCAAGCCGCAGAGCCTACCCACGAAACGTATTGTGGCCGGGCTGAAGAGTCGGCTTGTATGCTCAAACTGGCCAAACGTAATGTGTTGTTTTTTCTGGCATTGGTTGCTTTATTGACCCTTTATGGCGGTATTCGTTAAAACAAATGTAAAATAAAATCCTTTCTTTACCTGGCATACAATCTTTGTTATCTTGACCTGGTAAATTGGTAATACCAATTTACCAGTGACTAATGAATTAGCGAAAAAAAGTCATCAATTTATTTAATTGCAGGATTGAGTGTGAAAATCAAAACGACCAAAGTCTCTGATATTATTGCTCAAAAGCTCGAAGGTATGGTTCTCGACGGGACTTACCAATGCGGCGAAAAACTGCCTAGTGAGCGTGAATTGGCACGCCAATTTGATGTCTCCCGGCCTTCTTTGCGCGAAGCGATTCAGATACTTGAAGCTAAGGCGTTAATTGTCAGGCGACAGGGGGGCGGTAATTATGTCAGTCAGAAACTTCAACAAGGATTGTCCGATCCGTTGTTTGAGCTGATGCGTGCTCACCCTGAATCACAATACGATTTACTTGAGTTTCGCCACGCCCTTGAAGGGATTTCAGTTTATTACGCGGCGTTGCGGGGCACAGAAGCCGATTTCTCTCGTATCAGAGAAAAATTTGCCGCGATATTAGATCCCTCTGTTAGTGGTGATATTGATCTTGAAGCCAAAGCGGTGATTGATTTTTATCTGGCATTGGTTGAGGCGTCGCACAATGTGGTGTTATTGCACCTGGTACGGGGCATGACCAGTTTGCTGGAGCAAAATGTCGCCGATAACCTCAAGGTGATCAAAAGCCATTCAAAGGATACCTCCAAGGTAAATAAGCAGTTGTTTGCTCATCGTAAAAACTTGTTTGATGCGGTGATCGGCAAACAGCCGGAGGCGGCAAGGACGGCCAGTAATGAGCATTTGGCTTTTATAGAAGAGACGCTGTTACAGGCCGACCGGGAAAATACCCGTATTGAACGGGCATTACGAAGAATTCAGCAAAAAGCGAAGTGAATTGGTAAAAATAAACTAAGGTTAAGCGGTATATAAAGTATAGAGGCTTAGTCATTTATTTTGCACCACTTCATTTAGCCTGCCAGTATTTGTAAATTTATATAATAAGATTAGACGGAGAACAGTCCATATGTCAGATATCCAAAATCAAGATATCGATGCCCAGGAAACAAGCGAATGGCTTGATGCCATCGAAGCGGTGTTGGAAGAGGATGGTGCCGAACGGGCGCATTTTCTGCTTGAAGCATTGATTGAAAAGGCCCGTCGTAACGGTGCCCATCTACCTTTTAATGCGATGACCGCGTATTTAAATACGATCCCCGCAGGGCAAGAGCCTGCATTACCCGGTGATCAAACCATTGAAAAACGTATCCGTTCAGCGATCCGCTGGAATGCGTTGGCGATGGTGGTCAGGGCATCGAAAAAAGATCTGGAGCTGGGGGGGCACATTTCCAGCTTCGCTTCGTCGGCAATGTTATACGATGTGGGTTTCAATAACTTTTTCAAAGCCCCTAAAGGCGACTTTGGCGGAGATTACCTGTTTGTTCAGGGCCACGTTTCACCGGGTATCTATGCCCGTGCTTTTGTTGAAGGACGTTTAACTGAGGATCAGCTTGAAAAATTCCGCCAAGAAACCGATGGCGACGGTTTAAGCTCTTATCCACACCCTAAATTGATGCCTGACTTTTGGCAGTTTCCTACCGTTTCTATGGGCCTTGGCCCTATTCAGGCCATCTATCTGGCGCGTTTCTTAAAATACATGACCAATCGGGGCATTAAAGACTGTTCTGAGCAACGGGTTTATTGCTTTTTGGGTGATGGCGAAACCGATGAGCCAGAAAGCTTGGGTGCCATTAACATGGCCTCCCGTGAAGGGCTGGATAACCTGACCTTTATCATTAACTGTAACCTGCAACGTTTGGATGGACCTGTTCGTGGTAACGGTAAAATCATCCAGGAGCTGGAAGGTGCATTTCGTGGCGCAGGCTGGGAAGTCATCAAGGTTATCTGGGGAAGTTACTGGGATCCACTGATTGCCCGTGATACTTCGGGCAAGCTGGTCCAGCTGATGGAAGAAACCGTCGATGGTGATTATCAAAACTTTAAAGCTAAAGGTGGCAAGTTTACCCGCGATAATTTCTTTGCCAAATACCCAGAAACCGCCGAAATGGTGGCCAATATGTCGGATGATGATATTTGGCGACTTAATCGTGGGGGTCATGATCCAGTTAAGGTC
>JBLHHD010000020.1:0-14331 GCA_047614605.1 Alteromonadaceae bacterium | reverse complement strand
CCTTCATTACGCGATAAACCGTGCTTTCGGAGCCAATATAGAGCCCCTCATCCAGCAAGGTTGGCACCAGTTTACCTGGCGGTAAATCAGCATATTTTGGATCATTGACAACGTGAATGATCTGCTGGTATTCCGCTTCTGTCAGTTTATTCGCTGGCTCACGTAATGCTTCAGTACGACTATCTTTGGCATTATCCGGTTTCTCCCATCGCTGTAGGGTTTTCACACTAATGCCAATAATTTCACAGGCTTTCGACTGTCGCGCACCAGCCGACTGTGCTTCTTTAACGAATTTAATCAATTGCTTTCTATCCTCACTCACTGTGAATCGTCCTCGTCCTCCTCTTCGCTGCCCCAGATCAGGTTGACTTTTTTTTGGAGAACTAACAGTGCAGCCGTCTCTGCCAGTGCTCTGTCTTTACGATTAAGATCTTTTTTCAACGTTCGGATCTCTTTTTTGAGATCTTTTGTTTCGGATACTTCTTTGACTTTATTACTGACCGTTGTGCCCTTGATAAAGTCCTCCTTCCATTGATTAATATGGTGAACATAAAGCCCCTTTGCACGACAAAGTGCACTGAGCGCTTCCTCATCTAATGAGTGACATTCCATCACAATTTGAAGCCTTTCTTCCAAACTCCAGTCTTGCGGACGCTTTTCTCGTTTTGCCATCGTAATGACTTCCGGTATTTCTTCGGTTGAATTAGGATCCGATTCTAACTCATTATTTTTTGATTGTGTGATCCAACGACTTAACGTTGAATAACCAACGTCTAAACTTTCAGCGATTTCCTTTAAACTTTGGCTATCACGACGAATAAGCGCTTTCTCTACTGCTTGTAATTTAAACGCTTTACTAAAATAAGCTTTCATTTTTCACTACCTCTATTAAAATTAGAGGCGACAACTATCCTGACACAGGGGGCGAGCTTCGCTGTGAGTCACAGAGGTTTTAATTTTCAATCATCTTCGATCAAGTTTTTGAGAGAGCAAATGGTTATTAAAAAGGTGGAAATTCGTGGTATAGGTGATAACGAATTAATTGCTATATTGCACGATGAGTTTTCCTCATTGAGTGCTGAAGATTGCTCTATGTTTCGTAATCCGTAATCTTAATTGCGGCTAGTTCATTTTAATTTTAAACGCATGTCTTTCGACGGGAGCTTACAGCTAGTGGTTGTACTTAAAAAAATACAGTTATGAAATATAGTATCGACTCACGCATGACTTTGGGTACCTTATGCCGCTATCCAAGTGCTTAAAGGGGTCAATAAGTTTGACTTAGTGTACCTTCTGGCTCTATGAAACCTGAAAACGACACGCTCTATACGAATAAACCGTGAATGGTGCAAAACATGTTAGGCTTCGCTGATTCAAGCGTATCTTAATGTTGGGGCTGCTGAAATTCCGGTGCTTTAATTTGACAGTTTACTTCGCGAGGTTTTGAAATGGCTTTGTTTAAGACAATCAGAAGTTTTGGCCAGTCCGCCAATATTAAAAAGCTCACATAGGTTATTTCAAAGCGTCAGTTTTGTGGCTTTATGCCTGCCATACTAAGTGAAGATCATAACATCTGGCGCTATAAGCAGTTCAATTTGCAATCTTTTTCAGCTTCCCATCCTGTCATTTTTTTTCGGGCTTTTTGAGACAGGGGGTTGTGACACCTTCGGCGTTTTCGGTTTGTCATATTTGACTCGCCGGATTTCATCCAGAATTTTATCAAAGATTATTAGCACTACAGCTGGGTTATCACAAACAAGCGGCAAGCTGTCAGACGTCAACTACCTTGGCCGGTCGGCCAAGTTAATTGTCGCCTAACAGGCAAGCACTACAGCATCAACCGCCAATGTTGTGCTGGCATGTTTAAACTTCGGTGTGGCGATTGTTTTATCGTTGTAACTTGGTGGCATTGCTAATGCCGTTAGCGTTCCCGTATGACCGCTGATTTGGCTGACGAAGCTTTGAAAATGGCCTGTCCAGCCGGGGGGCCTAACAAAGTAATCGTCCACAGTGATCGAGGAAGTCAGTATTGTTCAAACGATTAGCGGAATTTGATAAACCGATATGATCTTAAACAAGGTATGAGTCGTAAGGAAAGTTATTGGGACAATCACGACCTGTGCTGAAAGCTTTTTCAATTCACTAAAGGTTGAAGCCATTCGATATGAACCAATAAAAGAGAGAGAATTGATGCGACAATCGGTTTTTGAATATATTGAAGTTGATTACAACAGGACGAGAAGGCATAGTGCCAATGGCTTTATGAGTCCAATAGATTTTGAAATAATGAACGCTGCTTAGATTAGTGTCCATTTTTACTGGTAGGGATCAAAAACAGCTCATCCTTCACTCTTGACGTTTAACGCAAGGCGTTATATGGTTGAACTATGATTAAAACGTTTGCAAGCAAAGATACTAAAGCACTTTATGAAGGGGCAAGTCCAAAGGCGTTTCGCGCTTTTAAGGCTCAGGCAGAGCGTAAGCTACAAATGCTTGATTCGGCCACTTGTATTGAGTTTCTACGTAGCCCCCCCGGGTAATCGGTTAGAGCAACTTGGTGGTGATCGTAAAGGTCAATATAGTGTTCGTATCAATCAGCAATATCGTCTTTGCTTTCGTTTTGAAGATGGCAATGCTTTTGATGCACAAATAGTAGACTACCATTGAGAACTATTATTAATGGTAGTCACAGGAGATACAAATGATGAATAAAATGCGGCCCATACATCCTGGCGAAATCTTGCGCGAGGAATATTTAAACGAACTTGGTATGAGTGCCAATGCGCTTGCTTTGGCACTAAGAGTCCCCAGCTCTCGTATTGACCAGATTATCAAACACAACCGTGCTGTTACACCAGATACAGCACTGCGTTTGGCTCAATACTTTGGTGGTGATGCGCAAAGTTGGTTAAACCTGCAAAGTGCTTATGATCTCAAAACTGTTGAACTGACCAGTGGACAAAAGATAGCCGCAGAGGTTTTACCTTTGGTATATGCTTGATTATTTCTCATTCAAACCCTGTTCAACAACCTTTTTAATATAAGCATCAATCTGCTTTTCGAGCACTTTAAGTGGCAGTGGGCCGTGTTTTAATACCTCGTCATGAAACTCACGGATATCAAATTTGCTGCCGAGTTTTTTCTCAGCTTTAAGGCGTAGGCGTTTAATGGTTAATTCGCCCATTTTGTATGACAGAGCCTGACCCGGCCAGGCGATGTAACGGTCTATTTCGGTTTTGACGTTATGCACTGACAACGCGGTATTGCTTTGCAAAAAATCCATGGCTTTTTGACGGCTCCAGCCTTTGATATGCATACCGGTATCGACCACCAGGCGACAGGCTCGCCACATTTCGTAAGTCAGTCGACCAAAATCACTGTAAGGGTCTTGATAGAACCCGGCCTCTATACCTAAAAATTCTGAATATAAACCCCAACCTTCACCAAATGCGGAGATATAGGCAAAACGGCGATGGGCTGGCACGTTGGTTAGTTCGCGGGCAATCGAGTTTTGTAAATGATGGCCGGGTACAGCTTCGTGCAGGGTTAAAGCTTCTAGTACATATAACGGGCGGCGGTCGAGTCGGTAGGTATTAACCCAGTAATAACCTGGCTGGTCGTCCTGACTTGAACTGATATAGCGCCCGGTGGTGTATTTTGGTGCCAGATGCTCCGGGACCGCTTCAACGCCATAAGGGGTGCGGGGTAAGTGTTTGAATAACTTGGGCAGTTTGGCATCCATTTTTTTAGCAATATAAGCCGCCTCTTTGATTAGTTGCTCGGGGCTGGTGGCATAAAATTGTTTGTCAGTACGCAAAAAATCAACAAATTGTGCAAAGCTACCCTTAAACTCCAGCTTCTTGATGATCTGATCCATTTCACCTCTGATCCGAGCGACTTCTCGCAAACCCACACGATGAACCTGTTCTGGTGTCAAATCGGTGGTGGTAAAATATTTGACCCGATTAGTGTAATACTCCACGCCATCGGGGATAGCGGCCAAACCAGTGGTTTTGCGGGCCTGGGGTATATAAGTGTCGACCATAAAGTGATAAAAATCTTGATAAGCGGGTATAACCGCTTGTTTGATCACTTTAACTGCTGCGCCTTTAAGCTGGTTAAATTGTGCTTCAGTAATGCCTACCGGGCGTTTTTGAGTAAAAGGACCGTAGTAAAGACTGGTTTTGGCATCGTCGACAATAAAGGTGTTAATACCCACTTCAAAGCCTGTTAATACCGCCTGAGGTTGGGTGATCCCAGCGGATATACCCTGTTTCATCCAATAGATATTTTGCTCAAAAAAGCGCGGTATCGCTTTGAGACGAATAATGTAATTTTCAAAATCAGCTTTGCTGTTAAAAGGCATTATGCGGGGTAAATAAGCGACCTGGGTATGAAAACCTGACTCGGCCTTGATAGGGGTGTAATGATGTTTAAAGCGGTATTTGCTAATGTCATTGTTGATTTTTCGGATCAGAATTTCAAGGCTGATATTCTGCTCATCTGATAGCAATTGTCTGTTGATGGCGTTAAGTTTTTTGACATAAGTGGTAAATTTTTGGTTATAGTCGGCCAGCGACTCTGGGGATAAGTCTTTTAAGCGATCGTTATAATCATTGCTATCGGACTGGTTGGCTTCAATCGGATCAAAACTGAGCAAACTTTGCCATGCCTGCGCACTGAGGCTGTCTAATTGCGTGGTGGCAGCTTGAGCGGGGGTTATTGTCGCCTCGTGCTTAATCGCCTGACAGGCACTGAGTAATGTTAAGCCAAGTGATGCGATAAGCGTTAGTGCCAACGCCCTGGCATAACCATGTATTGTTATTCTAGGAGCCATTATTATCATTTTCCTTGTGCTATTTCTATGAGGTGTAATTAGTTCTTATCCGAAGTGTCGGCCCAGCCGAAATACGATGTCTCGCGGTGCGTCGACTTAGTTTATTATCGGCATGAATCATTAACTTATTGATTAATAAGTCTTACGACGGTGCTGCATAGTGATTGTCCCGTCATACTGCCGGATGGAAACTGCGTTTTCTGACAAGAACTAATGACGATGCGGCATATCTTAAGTGAAATTTGGTTTTTAGCAATACTTCGTATTATCAGGTGGACGTTTTGTTCCTTATTTGGTTTCACAGTCTATTTTTAGCTAGTTTGTTGTTTTTATTAGACTTTAAAAATAAAGTAAACAATTAATTAACATTAATAGAATGTTCTATTTAAATTATTAATGATTTGATACTGACAATCTCAACGGTTTTACGCCAAAATAGCGCCCTTAGTGGATAATCCTGTAGTAATCCCACGGAGTCTCTTGATGAAGTACCATGATTCTATGGCTCAGGCGAATGGTAAAATGCAACAGGAGATGGTGTTTTTAAACTGTCATTTATTGGCCGCTAACCCGGTAAATTATGCCGTCGCTTATGAGCATATATCTGGCATCAACCCAGCTTTGTCACTGGTGATTGAAAAGCGTGAAAAAACACAAAAGCCGTTGGACAATTTTGTTATGGAAAACGTTTACACTGAGCTGCTATTAAATAAAAATGATCTTCGGGATGAAATAGTAAAACAAATTGATACCATGCTTGATGGCCTTGATCAGTAAACTGGCTGATGGATTAACTGTACTTGGGGCGATGCTAATGAGCAGGTCAAAGTATGGTCCATCAACTGATCCGCGCCACTGGCGAAATCAAAGCCAGTCAGCAAACACTTCAGCAAACATTACAGCAATCGTGTCAAAAGACTGAGCACTTACGTATAGCGCTCGAAGACATCGCTCACGAACGTACTATTGATGCTTTGACCGGATTAAAAAATGCCGGGGCGATGCGCCAATACATGGACAATTAGTTGTTTGTCAGTGGGCAGACTTAACCATTCGGCCCTGTAGCGGTATTGTTCAGCGTCATTATTGGTGGCACCAGCAAAAAACTGAAACGCAACAAAAGCCCTATTAGTAATGACCTCATTAACTTCTTCTGTGATTATTTTACCGTTGACGGACACTAAACAACAGCACATTATTTGTCAATCAAACAAGCCGGAATTTTCTGTTCATCCCAGCGCTTGCTTTACCCTCTGGCTGGGGTAAAATAACGCCCATTGCACCACCGCAGCGACCATACGAGTACGATATGAGCGAAGATCACGAAAATAACACCCATTTTGGTTATAAAACCGTAAAAAGCACCGAAAAAGTTGCCATGGTAGCGAATGTTTTTCATTCGGTGGCGGCTAAATACGACGTCATGAATGACTTGATGTCATTTGGTGTTCATCGGTTGTGGAAACGCTTTACTATTGATTGCTCTGGCGTACGTCGAGGGCAAAAAGTGCTGGATTTAGCTGGTGGCACCGGTGATTTAACCGCTAAATTCTCCCAACTGGTGGGTGAAGAAGGACAGGTTATCTTAGCCGATATCAACGATTCGATGCTCAAAGTGGGCCGCGAAAAACTCCATGATAAAGGCATTGTTGGTAATGTCGAGTATGTTCAGGCGAATGCCGAAGAACTGCCTTTTGAAGATAATTGCTTTGATATTATCACCATTGCTTTTGGTTTACGCAATGTGACTGATAAAGATAAAGCGCTGGCTTCAATGTTACGGGTGCTTAAACCCGGTGGACGTTTGCTGGTGCTTGAATTTTCTAAACCTCAGCATGAACTACTCAATAGAGCTTACGACTTTTACTCCTTTAATGTGCTGCCTAAAATGGGGCAGTTGGTCGCTAATGACAGTGAAAGTTATCAGTACTTGTCTGAATCGATTCGAATGCACCCTGATCAGGATACGCTGAAACAGATGATGGTTGATGTCGGGTTTGAACAGGTTGAATACTTTAATTTAACCGGCGGCATTGTCGCTTTACATCGGGGATACAAATTCTAGTGAGCTTTTTCTTATTTCCTCAATTGATCACCTCCATGCTCGAAGCCGCAGTCAACAAACTGTATAAACTCGACCCCACCTTTGCTCAACGCAGCAGTCCTTTGGTGGGCAAACGCTTGCTGGTCGAAGTGGCTGAGGCCAAAGTGCCATTGACCTTCGTGGTCGGCTTAGATCGCTTTAACGTGTTAAGCCGCAAGTCTGAGGAAAATGACTGTGCCATTAAAACCTCACTGGCGGCACTTAAAGAACTTAACGATCCCAACCAAATTACCCGTTTGATCAAAGACGGACAACTGAGTCTTACCGGTGACTTGCATGTAGCCCAGCAATTTTCTCAACTGCTTAAAGAAACCGATATTGATTGGGAAGAGCATTTGTCTGAATACCTTGGCGATGGTCTGGCCCACAAAGTAGCTAGCCGCTTTCGTCACTTTGGTCAGTTGCTGGCGAGTAAAAATCAGGACTTTGATCGGATCATCACTGAATTTTCTCAGGATGAAATTAATGTGGCACCACACCCGGTAGCAGTGGTTGATCACCGTCAAAAAGTCAACCAAACTCGGGCCAAAGTCGATAAGCTGGCTGCGCGTATTGCCAAAATGTCATCAAGGGATCGCTAGATGCGGTTACGCAGAATCCACAAAATAGTTAATACTTTATTAGAATTTGGTCTGGATGAATTAATTCCCGGTGATAAATTTCCCTGGTACGCCAAAGCCGGTCGAGCGGTTATTTTTTGGCGTAAAAATCAACATAAAAATAAAAGTCGAGGCCAGCGTATTCGTTTGGCTTTGCAGCATTTAGGGCCTGTATGGGTCAAATTTGGTCAGATGTTATCGACCCGGCGCGACTTGTTGCCAGCAGATGTTTCAGATGAGCTGGCACTGTTACAAGATCAGGTAGCGCCTTTTGACGGGGCTCAGGCGCAACAGCTAATTGAACAAGCGCTCGAAATTGACGATATTCATACCCTCTTTAACGATTTTGAGCTTAAACCTTTAGCCTCGGCATCGGTTGCACAGGTGCATACGGGGCACTTAAAACTTAAAGACGGCGAGACCGCCGATGTGGTGATCAAAGTCATCCGTCCAGGCATTGGCAAAGTGATCAATGCCGATTTAGAAGTAATGAGCTTACTCGCTAGGTTTGTCGACCGTTTTTTACCTGACGGACGTCGCTTAAGGCCCAAAGAGGTGATTAACGAATATCGCAAAACTATCGTTGATGAGTTGGATTTATTGCGTGAGGCGGCCAATGGCATTCAACTAAAGCGCAACTTCGAAGGCTCTGACTCACTTTATGTGCCTAAGGTTTACAGTGATCACTGTCGCCAGAATGTATTGGTGATGGAGCGTATTTACGGTATTCCAGTCTCTGATGTCGCTGCGCTTGAAGCCCAAAACACCAATATGCAATTGCTGGCCGAGCGGGGCGTACAAGTCTTTTTTACCCAAGTCTTTCGAGACAGCTTTTTTCATGCGGATATGCACCCGGGTAACGTATTTGTTTCTTATGAAACCCCACAAAACCCTAAGTACATCGGCATTGATTGCGGTATTGTCGGCACCTTAAACCGTGAAGATAAACGTTATTTGGCGGATAATTTCATCGCCTTTTTCAATCGTGATTATCGTAAGGTTGCCGAGCTGCATGTAGACTCGGGTTGGGTGCCAGAAGGCACCAATGTTGAAGAGTTTGAGTTTGCCATTCGTACCGTTTGTGAACCTATTTTTGAAAAGCCACTGGCTGAGATCTCGTTTGGTCATGTATTGGTCAATCTGTTTAATACCGCGCGGCGCTTTAATATGGAAGTGCAACCGCAGTTGACGTTATTGCAAAAAACCTTGTTGTACGTCGAAGGATTGGGCCGTCAGCTTTATCCGCAACTGGACTTATGGAAAACCGCCAAGCCGTTTTTGGAAGATTGGGTGAAACAGCAAGTAGGCCCTAAAGCCGTGGCGGGTAACATTAAAGCCAACTTACCTTTTTGGGGTGAAAAACTGCCCGAAATCCCCGACCTGGTTTATGATTATTTGCAGTCAGGCAAAGCCGCGCACCGGGTTCAACTTCACTCGGTTAACCAGTTGGCAACAATTGGGCGCAATGGTTTTGTCGCCGTCGGATTATTTATTTGTGGTGCCACTTTGGTGGTGTGCAGTTCACTTTTATATATTAATCAATATCAAACCCCCGCTTTGGTGATGGGCCTTGTCGGTGTCGTGAACTGGTATTTGGGTTATCGCAAACTGGGG
Organism: Alteromonadaceae bacterium; assembly: GCA_047614605.1. GTDB lineage: Bacteria > Pseudomonadota > Gammaproteobacteria > Enterobacterales > Alteromonadaceae > JABSOG01. The sequence goes on along the minus strand of JBLHHD010000020.1, from coordinate 5,177 downwards.
GCCTAACGCTTTATTTAACCCCTTTACTGTAAACAATAGGAAAACAACAATGCCAATTATTACTATTCAACAAGACGATGGTCGCACGACTGAGCAAAAAGCTGAAGTGATCAAACGAATCACCCAAACAATGGTTGATGTATATGGTGCCAAACCTGCCTCTGTAACGGTATTTTTCCAGGAATTTAGTGACGAGCAGTGGGGCAAAGATGCACAGCTGAATATCGATCGCAAAAAGAACAAGTAAACGATTAACGGGAGTGTGTATGAAACCAATTGATTTTCGTAGTGATACGGTGACCCGACCAAGTGCTATTATGCGTCAGATTATGGCGGAAGCACCGGTTGGTGATGATGTTTATGGTGATGATCCCAGCGTTAATGAGCTACAGCAATATGCGGCTGACTTGTTAGGCAAAGAGGCTGCACTTTATGCCTCAAGTGGTACTCAAACTAACTTACTGGCGTTGATGAGTCATTGTCAGCGTGGTGATGAATATATTGTCGGTCAGCAAGCACACACTTACCGTTACGAAGCCGGTGGTGGTGCAGTGTTGGGCAGTATTCAGCCCCAACCGGTGGACTTTTCAGCGGATGGCAGTCTTGACTTAATCAAAGTACAGCAGGCTATCAAACCAGATGACCCGCATTTTGCCCGCACCCGTTTACTGGCGCTTGAAAATACCATGTCGGGTAAGGTTTTGAGCCTCGATTATTTGGCTCAGGCCAGATCATTTTGTGATCAGCACCAGTTAGGGTTACATCTTGATGGGGCCAGAGTGTTTAACGCCGCTGTTGCGCAACAGGTGTCTGTTGAGCAAATCGCCCGTCATTTTGACTCGGTTTCCATTTGTCTGTCAAAAGGCTTAGGCGCACCTGTGGGGTCATTACTGGTGGGTAGCAAAACGTTGATAGCCGAAGCCTTGCGCTGGCGAAAAATGCTCGGTGGTGGAATGCGTCAGGCGGGTATTATTGCCTCAGCGGGTTTATATGCGCTAAAAAACAATGTTGAGCGATTGACAGACGATCATGCCAATGCACTTAAAATGGCAAAGGGGCTAGCCAATATAGCGGCTTTGAAAGTCAATGTCGACGAAGTGCAAACTAACATGATTTATGTCACGTTACCCAAGGGGACCAGCAGTGATTTAGCGGCGTTTTTGCAAACCCGTAATATCATCATCTCGCCCAGTGATGAATTACGCCTCGTGACTCATCTTGATATCAGCGGCGAAGCGGTTGATATCACAGTGCAAGCCATTGGCGAGTTTTATTTGCCCGTAGGCTAACCTTGAGGAAGGTCGTGAGGCTTTTGATTTTAAAGCATAAAGTGCCAAGTTATGCAGTAGGCTAATAAAACCAACATAATTATTCACTATTGGTGAATATTCCTCTTTAATGACTTATTGACTGGGTGCAGTGCCTTTGGTAAGTCTAATACTTCTACGTTATGGGTTATAGTAAAAGGGCATAATAAAGGCAGGTAAAAGTGCTTTTGATGGTTGTAATTTTGCCTGAAAAGCGTAATGTGGGGCGTTCTAACAGCTTTTTCTGCAGGAACAGATCTGCCATGCCAGACTTCAAACAAGATGCTTTAAATTATCACGAATTTCCAATCCCTGGAAAGATTTGCGTTGAGCTTACCAAACCCGCTGAGACCGTGCGGGACTTGGCTTTGGCATATAGTCCAGGTGTCGCAGAGCCGGTCAGAGCAATTGCAGAAGACCCCGATAATGCTTACCGCTATACCGCGAAAGGTAACACGGTGGCTGTTATCACTAACGGCACTGCGATTCTTGGACTGGGAAATCTGGGTCCGTTAGCTTCAAAGCCGGTGATGGAAGGTAAGGCGTTATTATTTAAGCGCTTTGCGAATATTGATTCATTTGATATTGAAGTCAAACATCAGGGGATGGAAGATTTTATCTCAACTGTCGCCAATATCGCCGATACCTTTGGCGGCATTAATCTTGAGGACATCAAAGCTCCAGAATGTTTCGAGATTGAACGTCGTTTGATTGAAGAATGCAGTGTACCAGTGTTTCATGATGATCAGCATGGTACAGCTATTGTTACCGCTGCGGGGATGCTCAATGCGCTCGAAATCCAGGGCAAGAAACTGTGTGATGCCAGAATTGTCTGTCTTGGTGCAGGTGCCGCTGCCATTGCGTGTATGGAATTACTGATTAAGTGTGGTGCCCAGCGTGAGCTTATTTACATGCTCGACCGCAAAGGGGTTATTCATACCCGCAGAGAAGACTTGAACGAATATAAAAAGCGGTTTGCCAATAACACCGATAAGCGTACCCTCGTAGATGTAATGGAAGGAGCGGATGTCTTTGTTGGTGTGTCTGGTCCTAACTTATTATCCGTTGATGCGCTTAAATTGATGGCAGATAAACCGGTTGTGTTTGCCTGTTCAAACCCTGATCCAGAAATTAAACCTGAATTGGCTCATGAAGCCCGCAATGATTTAATTATGGCCACGGGTCGATCCGATTATCCAAATCAGGTCAATAATGTCTTATGCTTCCCGTTTATTTTTCGTGGCGCACTGGACGTTCGAGCGTCGACCATTAATGACGAAATGAAAATAGCGGCAGTTCACGCCATCAGAGCGCTCACTAAAGAGTCGGTATCACAAGAGGTACTGGATGCCAGTGGTAGTGAATCTTTGACCTTTGGTATGCATTATATTATCCCTAAACCGATGGACCCCAGGCTGTTAAAGCAAGTGTCAAAAGCGGTCGCACAGGCGGCAGTAGACTCTGGTGTAGCGCGTATTGATATGCCAGCAAATTACATGGAATAATCCCTTTGCTGCACAAGCACAAATAAACCCCATTATTGATTGCTCAGTAACGGGGTTTTTTATTGTTCAACGTTTGGCGTTGGCATTACATAAAGGTTGGTATTACTCAAAGATAGGCGGGATTTCTTTGCCCATGTCTTCGAGTATTTTTCGTACCGTAGCAGGTATCTGCTCGGGGTTGGCTTTGGCCAGATCGTCGTCAGCAGGCAGGGGTTGGCCGGTGAACGCATGTAAAAATGCTTCACACAACAACTCGCTGTTAGTGGCATGACGCAAGTTGTTAACTTGTCTGCGAGTACGCTCATCAGTCAGCACCTGGAGTAGCTTAACTGGGATCGATACCGTAATTTTTTTGACTTGCTCAGTTTTTTTGCCGTGTTCGGCATAAGGGTGAATATATTCACCGTTCCACTTTGTCATCTCAGTACCTTGTATTTTCTCTCTGTTTGGCTGCTGCTGGTTTACCACAAGCGTTGCGGGGCTCGTTGGGAGACTAACATCAAGTGTCGGGGCATAATTTACCATATTGTCCGCTGCGGTTCAAAGGCCCGGTGCTTGTAAAACGCTGGTGAAGAAGACTTAAAATAATTCATCTTCTTCAACGACTTTGCCTTCACCCTCATTATCAATAACCAGTGGTACTGAGTCGTCGTCGGCGTATTCTGATGGTTCAGTGCCACGAATAAAATATTCAAATCGTGAAGTATAGTCATATTTGGTTGCCAGTAACCCAGTTTGCTGATCAATACGTACTGAGACGATACCTTCTGGGATCACCAGGTTTTGTTCTTCGCTGTCACCCAGTGCTGTTTCCATATACTCAATCCAGGCAGGCTGGGCGGTTCTGGCACCTGCTTCTGAGCCCGCAGGGGTTCGTCCGAGGGTGCGTGACGGATTATCAAAGCCGACCCAGGTAGTCACCATCACTTGCTGGTTAAACCCAGAAAACCAGGTATCTTTGGCATCATTGGTGGTGCCTGTTTTGCCAGATAAGTCGCGTCGTTTAAGTTTTTGCGCCCGAAAGCCCGTGCCATTCCAGCCGGTTTTATTGTTCCAGTCGCCACCGCCCCAAATTGTACTAATCATCGCTTGACTGACTAAAAAGGCATTTTGAGTGCTGATGATTTGCGGTGCTGGGATCACCGGGGTAAGCACATCACTACTGTTACCGGGATTGTTCGGATTACTTGAGGTATCGCCTTTGCTGGGATAACCGTAGTGCTCATTGTTATTATCCGCTAATTCGTGTTCGCAGGTCTTACAAGCGACCATAGGGTTGGCCAGGTAGACTACCTGTTCATCAGCATCAACAATCCGCTCAATCAAATAAGGTTCAATTAAAAACCCGCCATTGGCAAATGTGGCAATGCTCGAAGCGACTTGCAGCGGCGTCAACGAAGCAGAACCTAGTGCCAGTGAATCATTTTGTGGGATTTCTTCTCGGGGGATACCGAACTTTTCTATATGGTTAACAATGTTTTTTAACCCGACACTTTTGAGTAGTCTTACCGAAACCACATTTTTTGATTTGGCCAATGCCACTCGGATGCGAATAGGACCATCGTATTGAGGGGGTGAGTTTTTAGGTCGCCACGCCACGCCAAGCTCTTTATCCCACTGGTGGATGGGGGCGTCATTGATTAAACTGGCCAGGGTATGACCATTGTCCAGCGCTGCCGAATAAATCAGAGGTTTAATATTAGAGCCAACCTGACGTTTGGCCTGAGTTGCCCGGTTGTACTGAGTGAATTCATAGCTGTAACCACCTATTATCGAGCGTATCGCACCATTTTTCGGGTTAATAGCCACCAAAGCGCCACTGGGTGAGGGGGCTTGGGCCAGGCGATAGCCACCGTTGCTATTTTGTCTGACCCAGATAAGCGCACCATCATTAAAAATATCAGCGACTTTTTTCACTCGGCGACCACTTTTATTGTCATTTATGTAGGGTCTTGCCCATTTAAGGTTGTCCCAGTTAATGCCGGTCGTAGTTCCGGCTTTTAGCCTGATAGTCGCGGTTTGTTCAGTAATGGCAATAACAATTGCGGGTGAGATCTGACCAAACCCTTTAACACCTGCCAGGTGCTCATCAATTTGTTGTATATTCCAGGCATTTTCATTGATAACCGGTAGAGATTCTACTCTTTCGGTCTCTGGTTTTCCTTCTGTTTCAATGACTTCACTTGGCAACCACAAGTTCGCTTCTACGCCACGATAACCATGGCGCTCATCGTATGAATGTAGATTGTTCATGACTGCTTGCTGCGCGGCATATTGTAATTTTGCCGGCACGGTGGTGTAAACCTTAAATCCGCCAGTGTAAGCCTGTTCGAGTCCGTAACGGCGGATCATTTCATCATTGACC
>JBLHHD010000019.1:0-15070 GCA_047614605.1 Alteromonadaceae bacterium | reverse complement strand
TTGGCTATATTTTATTCATTTGGCTATAACGCCTCTCCACAAGGTTCTGAGGCATTTTTGCAAGGTAAGTAATTAACATTCAAAATTGCTCGGACTTATGAGCTGTCATACTAGTGAGCTGAGTATGCCAACGATAAAGATGTATGCGCAATATTGTAAAGCTAATGGGATACCCTGTGAGCGCTTCGAACGGTTTAAACCCTGGTTGGTGAGTGTCACACTGGCTTCTATCAGCTTTATGGAGTCAGGTTTTGATCCAGGGCTGGGGATCGACAAGTTTTTCATCGAACTGGCTGGCGGTAAAAAAGCCCTGATTGAGCTGGAAACTGCCGAGTCACAATTTAAATGATTTGCTGATGTGCCGTTACCATTACAAGAAGAATTATTGGTGCAAAGCATGACCGCAGAGGCTTCAGAGTTAAAGGCGTTGATCACTGCGTGGCGTAAAGGAGACGAGAAGCAACTTGTTGAGTTGTTTGATGAGGTTGAAAATCCAGAGCTTAAACAGCTATTCAAGCAACAGATGCTGATAAAACGTAATCATAAAATGGCGTAAAAGTGACTCGGGGCTAAGAGCTAGTTTGATAGAATTGGTTGTTTAAGTAGCAGTGTATCGCCGATTCACTGGCGTCAAAGTGGGGTCGAGGTAATTGGCGAGGGTCAACCCAAACCCAGCCCTCGCATTTGTCGGGTTCGAGTAATTGAGGCTCGTCAGTACAACCTTTTACCAGTAATATCACCGAAATACTGTGATATCCTTCCGTGTTATAAGTTTTGAGGTTGTTGGTAACGGCAATTACCTGAGGATCGCATACGACCAATCCAGTTTCTTCCGCTATTTCTCTGATGGCTCCTTGTTCAAAAGACTCTCCCCTTTCTAAATGCCCCCCGGGAATTGAATAATAAGGTGCATGACTGCCTTTGCGTTTACCAATGAGAATGTGGTGTTGCTGGTTTTCAATGATCACGCCGATACCGACCGCAGGTTTTTGCATTGGGTTTACTTCCAAATCAACAATTTTCTATTTACCTAAGTGACTCGGGTATAATATAGTGGTTAAATCTGATAACAAGTAAAAATAACCGATGAAAAAACAGTATATTAACTCCTTAACCCTGTTGGTAGCGACTTTAGGCTGTTCATTCACTGCGCTGGCTCATCATGGTGAGCATGATGTTAAAGGTAGCCCAGACAACAAAGAGCAAATCAAGATGATCCAATGCCAGATTGAGATGCCGGCAAAAGTGAAGGTTGCAGACAAAATGCCACTGACTTTTACTCTGACGAATACCAGCGGCCACTCGGTTAAAATATTAAAATGGAATACACCCCTGGAAGGCTGGTTTAACCGTTATTTATCCGTAACCAAAGATGGTCAGCATATTAATTATAGTGGTGCGATGGTTAAGCGTTTTCGCCCCTCTGATGAAGATTATATTAGTTTGGCTGACGGTAAGTCAGAGCAGGCAATTGTAGACCTTGCACAAGGTTATGATATGTCTGCGAGCGGTACTTACCGGATTGTTTACAGTGGTCGTTTGCACGATTTACAAGTGCTAAACGGTGATGAATCAGTTGCAAAAGGACCGACACTGCATACACTACACTGTAATGAATTAACTCTCATTGTGCAGTGAACCGTTAAAAACGTAAATAATTGTTTACATTCTCAGGTTGCGCGGTCAAGGCGGTCAAATCAGCCAAAGCTTTTGTTCTGTGTAGTCTGTGAGTATTATTGCAGCATACCAATGCCATACAGAGAAAACTTATGATCGATATTAAACAAATTCACCATGTTGCCTACCGTTGTAATGATGCTAAAGAAACCGTTGATTTTTATCAGAAAATGCTCAACATGGATTTTTTGGTGGCGATTGCCGAGGATAAAGTGCCTTCAACTCAAGCGCCTGACCCTTATATGCATTTGTTTCTTGATGCCGGGCAAGGCAATATACTGGCATTTTTTGAATTGCCTAATTCGCCGAAGATGGGCAGAGATGAAAATACGCCAGAGTGGGTTCAGCATATCGCTTTTCAGATAGAAGACGAAGCAGCACTGTTAAGTGCTAAAGAAGAGTTGATTGGTAAAGGGCTTGATGTTTTGGGGCCGACAAATCACGGTATTATTAAATCGATTTATTTTTTCGATCCCAACGGACACCGTTTAGAGCTGACTTGCGTAGTTGGCACAGTGCCACAAATGGATGAACTTAAAAGAGTAGCACCATTAATGGTTGAAGAGTGGTCAAAAACTAAAAAAGCCCCTAAACACGCGGCCTGGTTACACGACAATAGCTAATACGATTAATAAATAAAAGGCTTATTCATTAAAAAGCCCCTATTAAGTCAAACTTAACAGGGGCTTTACTTTCTAAACCTGAGATTAACCGCCTTTCTGGCGTTTCATGGCTTCGAAGAATTCGTTATTGGTTTTGGTCATAGACAATCGGTCGATGATAAATTCAATCGCTTCAATTTCATTCATTGAATGAGTGATTTTACGTAAGATCCACATTTTTTGTAGTTCGTCAGGTTTGGTCAGTAACTCTTCACGACGTGTGCCTGAGCGATTAAAGTCAATGGCTGGGAAAACGCGTTTTTCAGCAATTTTTCGACTCTGGTGTAATTCCATATTACCAGTACCTTTAAACTCTTCGTAGATAACTTCATCCATTTTTGAGCCGGTATCAATCAAAGCGGTGGCGATGATGGTTAAACTACCACCTTCTTCGACATTTCGAGCAGCACCAAAGAAACGTTTCGGTTTGTGCAATGCGTTAGCATCAACACCACCAGTCAGTACTTTGCCTGATGATGGAATGACGGTATTGTAAGCACGAGCTAAACGGGTAATTGAATCGAGCAGGATCACCACGTCTTTTTTATGTTCAACCAAACGTTTGGCTTTTTCAATAACCATTTCGGCGACTTGTACGTGACGACTCGCTGGCTCATCAAAGGTTGAAGCAATGACTTCACCTTTAACCATACGCTGCATTTCTGTTACTTCTTCTGGGCGTTCATCAATCAATAAAACCATCAATAAACAATCAGGGTGATTAGAGGCGATTGAGGTAGCAATGTTTTGCATTAAAATCGTTTTACCAGCTTTAGGTGGTGCAACAATCAAACCACGCTGGCCTTTTCCGATAGGAGAAGCCAAATCCATAACTCGGGCTGTAATGTCTTCGCTGGAGCCATTACCACGTTCGAGAGTTAAGCGGCTATTAGCGTGTAGTGGAGTAAGGTTTTCAAATAAAATTTTGTTACGAGAGTTTTCTGGGCGGTCAAAGTTAACTTCGCTAACTTTTAACAGAGCGAAGTAACGCTCTGAGTCTTTAGGTGGACGGATAATACCGCTGATAGTGTCACCTGTTCGCATATTGAAACGGCGAATTTGACTCGGTGAAACATAAATGTCATCAGGGCCTGCCAAGTAAGAAGCGTCGGAAGAGCGTAAAAAGCCAAAGCCATCTTGCAAGATCTCCAAAACACCTCCGCCGAAGATATCTTCTCCACTTTTGGCGTGTTTTTTCAAAATGGCAAAAATTATATCCTGCTTTCTGAGACGGGCGACGTTTTCAAGGCCCATTGACTCGGCTAGTTGGACAAGCTCACTGATAGATTGTTGTTTGAGTTCTTTAAGATGCATGAGGGTGGGTTCTTTGTCTTTAAAGTTTAAAAGTGGATGGTTGAATAAAGGGTTCTGTAAGGTGAATACCAAGATGGCTGAACGTTATGGAACAGTCGGCCTGAACCAATAAGTTAGCAGTAATTTTCAAAGGCGTCTAGCTTAGAATGTAAAAAGGCGTAATTAAACGCCTTTATGCACACCAGGTTTATAAACTTTCGTTGATAAACTGTACCAGTTGGCTTTGAGATAAGGCTCCAACTTTGGTCGCGGCAAGTTCACCGTTTTTGAAGATCATCAAGGTTGGAATGCCACGAACACCAAGTTTTTGTGGTGTTACCTGGTTTTCATCAATATTCATTTTGGCGATCTTTATTCTGTCCGTTATAGCTGGATCGTCCGCCAGGTTTGTTAAAATTGGTCCGATCATTTTGCAAGGACCACACCATTCAGCCCAAAAATCGATTAAAACTGGTGTTGTTGATTTAATTACATCGGCTTCGTAACTGTCGTCAGTAACATGGATAATATTCGCACTCATTGTTATTTCTCCTAAAGTCCAAGACTTATTTTTATAAAATACACTACTATTTAATCATTGTGGTTTCATATTGCAAGCTTAAGCGTTATTCTACTTAGCTATGAATAAGACACATTTAACCGAAACAAAATTCTCGGAGCTTGGTTTACTCGCTCCGGTACTCCGTGGCATTGAATCCAACGGCTATACCCACTGCACCCCTATTCAGGCTTTAACTTTGCCTGTATCGCTGGATAACAAGGATATAGCAGGTCAGGCTCAAACGGGCACGGGCAAAACGTTAGCTTTTTTAGCGGCTACTTTTAACCGCTTATTGCTTTTAAATCATTCCAACGAAAACGTTCGGGCTGTCATTTTGGCACCGACCAGAGAGCTTGCCGTTCAAATTCATAAAGACGCTTTACCAATGGCTCAATCCACCGGATTGAGGCTAGGCTTAGTTTATGGGGGCGAAGGGTATGAAACTCAACGGCAACAGTTTGGAAAAGGGGTCGATATTTTAATTGGCACCACTGGTCGTTTGATTGATTACCTTAAACAAGGCTGCTTTTCAGTCGCCAATGTTGATGTAGTTGTCCTCGATGAAGCCGATCGGATGTTTGACTTGGGATTCATTAAAGACATTCGTTATTTGTTTAATCAGATGCCAAGTGCCGTTGACCGTCAATGTATGTTGTTTTCAGCAACCTTATCATACCGGGTTAGAGAGCTGGCTTTTGATTTGATGAATGAGCCGGTACATTTGCAGGTTGAACCTGAGCAGATGACCGCTAAACGTATCACCGAAGAGCTTTTTTACCCTTCCAAAGAAGACAAAATGCGCTTGCTGTTAACCTTGGTAGAAGAAGAGTGGCCAGAAAAAGCCATCGTTTTTTCTAATACCAAACATTGTTGTGAAAATGTTTTTGCCTGGTTACAGGCAGATGGACACCGGGTTGGTTTACTGACTGGTGATGTCCCACAAAAAAGACGACTAAAAATACTCGACGATTTTAGTAAAGGTGACCTGGATTTACTGGTTGCCACTGATGTGGCGGCAAGGGGTTTACATATTCCTTTGGTCAGTCATGTATTTAATTATGATTTGCCTGACGATGCCGAGGATTACGTCCATCGTATTGGCAGAACAGGACGTGCTGGTGCAAGCGGTAAAGCGATTAGCTTTGCTTGCGAAAATTACGTGTACAACTTGCCAGCCGTAGAAGAGTATGTGGCTCATGAAATACCGGTCAGTCATTTTGAACCGGATAACTTGCTGTCAGATCTTAATAAACCCCGGATGCAGCATAAACGTCGCACCGGTAATTTTAATAAAGGTGGCAACAGTCAGGGCGGTCCCCGTCGCAATGACTCACATCAACGCCGAAGATAGTTTTTGACATTGCCAGCGCTGGGCTATTTATCAAGCGCTGGGTATTGTCGACGATGAGCTTATAAAAATGGTAGGGCAGGGCTATCGATAAATTACATCCAGACATCTACGCGATCGTCGATTTGGGCTCTAACAGTTTTCATATGCTGATGGTCAGAGAGGTCGCTGGCAGTGCTCAGGTCATTGCCCGTATCAAACGTAAAGTCAGACTGGCTTCAGGGCTTGATGAACATTTTGTTCTTAGCCAAGAGGCCATGGGCAGAGGCTGGGAATGTCTGGCGTTGTTTGCTGAGCGATTACAAGATGTTCCGCCCAAAAATATCCGCATTGTAGCCACCGCCACATTACGCCTTGCGGTTAATGCGGCTGATTTTGTGGCCAAAGCCCGTAGCATCCTCAATCATGACATCAGTATTATCAGCGGTGAACAAGAAGCTGCCACTATCTATTTGGGCGTAGCTCATACTTCAAACAGCGATAGCAATCGGTTGGTCATTGATATTGGCGGTGCCAGCACCGAAGTGATTATTGGCAACGGATTTAACCCGTTGGTACTCAGTAGCCTCAATATTGGTTGCGTCACATTTCTTGAACGTTATTTTACCAACGACATCATCAGCCAAACTAACTTTGATAAAGCGATCACGGCAGCTCAACACGAATTGTCAAAACTTGCTACTGAGTATCTGGATATTGGTTGGCTCAATGCTGTAGGTGCATCAGGCACCGTGCAGGCAATACAGGAAATCCTGGTAGCTCAGGGGTATTCTGAGGAAATGACCCTGGCACGGATCGAGCAAATTAAATGCCAGGCAATTGAATGCCAGTCAATCGATAAGCTCAGGATTAAAGGGCTTGTTAACGATCGGCGACTGGTGTTTGTCAGTGGTCTGGCCATCTTAATTGCGATTTTTAAAACCCTTAAAGTCGAACGCATGACATTGGCTGGCGGCGCTTTGAGAGAAGGGTTACTGTATAACATGATGGACAATATGCAGCGCACAGATATTAGGGTACGTACGCTAAACAGCTTACTTATTCGTTATCATATTGATCAGCGTCATTGTGAGATTGTAGCGGAAGTGGCGCGTAATTGTGCCAGCCAGCTTAAAGACAGCTGGCAGCTTGATAAGTATGAAGGTTTGGATATGCTCAACAGTGCTGCGTTGTTGCATGAGCTGGGATTAATCGTTGAATACCGTCACTATCATCGTCATGGGGCTTATATTCTTAACGAATCAGAGCTACCCGGTTTTACCCGGGCTCAGCATAAGTTGGTGACGGCCTTGGTGAGTAATCACCGGGGAGCTATCAATCACGACTTAATTGCCAAGCAAACCATGACATCTTGCCAGTTGGCCGAGCGGCTAACCCGGTTGTTGCGGGTGGCAGTGATTTTGTCAATGCGCCGTCTGGACGAAGTATTGCCACCCATTAAGGTCATTGGTGAAGCAGATAAGCTGACACTACAGTTACCTGATGGCTGGTTAAAGTCTCATCCGCTGATGAAAGCCGAGCTCGCAACTGAGATTGACGAGCAAAAAAGTGCGGGTTGGACGTTATTGGTAACCAAAATAACCTCCAACTCTTAGGGCCACGCCCCAGCTGGATTTATAATTATCGTCTCGTTCGTAGTCGACAAAAGGTTCGACTTCAAAAAATAACCATTTGCGAAAAGCATGTCTTCGGTATCGGGTGCTAAGGGTGACCTTTTCATCCCGATAGCTAGGTGAGGTGACGCCAGTAATTAGTACGCCGGTGATCAGAGTGCTGTTTTCATCGAGTTTGATCAAATGATATAGAGCATTTTTCCAGCGAGGTTCTGCTAGCTCTTCCCGATCCCAAATGCTGTAAGAGGCGCGTATTTCACTGGCTTGACTGGGAAAATAAGACAGTTCGGTTAAAAAACGATAGCCAGCGCCATCATTCAGGTAGTATTCCAAAGAGGGCTCGACGGTAAAGGTGACATCTTTAAACAGTTCCTTTTTCCATCGATACGATGTTCGACCATAAATTTGTCTGCTACCAAGGCCAATGCGGCTGCGAAAATACGAATGCTCAGACACTTTGTGGAGTAGCTGGATTGCTGCGCTGAAGTCTCTCGAACTAAGGCTGTCGTTAGTGGGGCGAGAGGTTTCCAGTGGCAAGCGGTTAAAATCTTCTTCTTCATTGTCAGAAAAAACCAGATTAACATTGTGTTTAAGGTTGGGCAGTTTGACTTTGATTTTAAATTTCAGTGGAAAATCGGCTAGATCACCGGTTTTGGGCTCCCAGCCCATGGATACCCTAGCCCAGGCTTTGGAGCCTACGTGCTGAACATCGTCTTCGGCAAAGCGGCTGTTAAGCCAAAAGGCTGAATTATCCAATACCTCAGCGAAACTGTCATGAAAGTCATCTAACCAAGCCCGTTCGCTGGTTGCAGGTGGGTGGGCTTGAGACGTTTTAAATTCTGTTACAACTTCATCTGCAACAGCGGAAACTTGCTTATCTGTACTGGGCTTAACAGAATCGTTTGCCCATGCCAAAGGCAATAAACTCAATATAAACAATAAACTTACGGTCACGAAGGGACTTTTTTTACAACTGATCATTATCGACAAATGGCTACCTGTACTAAACTGACGTCTGTTATTAGTGTAGAAGCTCTGAGTTGATTTGACAACGAAACAACTTTTTGAAAGGTTTTATTTGCCGAATAATCCTCAAAAGGCGATAATCCCCGCTCGGCGGCGGTGGGGCTGCGTTTATTATCCGATTATTTTGCGCTGGTAGGGTGACCCTGACACAGCGAAATAAATAGTATCATGTAAGCAATATTAGCAGTTGTATTAGCAGCAGTTTTAGCAAGAGGATAAGAAAATGGGATTTGGTGGTATCAGTATGTGGCAAATGATTATTGTGCTGGTGATCATTCTTTTGCTTTTTGGCACGAAAAAATTACGTAACATTGGTGGCGACTTGGGATCTGCGGTTAAAGGGTTTAAAAAGGCCATGAGCCCTGAAGAAAACAAAACCACCGATACAACAGCAATGCCTGATGACAAGCACCTTGATGTTGATAAAAAAGCAGAGCCACAAAGTAAAGAAAGTAGCGCACAAAACACCAAGGAAAATAATTAATTTATGGGTATGGGTGAAGTGCTTATCATTGCTGTGATTGGTCTGCTGGTATTGGGACCTGAGCGAATGCCTGTGGCTATTCGTACGGTAGCCCAATGGATTAAATCGGCCAAGCAGATGGCGACGACGGTGTCTGCAGAGATTAATCAGGAGCTTAAAGTTAGCGAACTACACCAAAATCTCAAAAAAGCCGAACAACAGGGTTTGGCTAATTTGGCACCTGAACTTAATGAGTCATTACAAGAGCTAAAAGATGCCGCAGCATCGGTAACTCGTCAATATGACTACACAGGCTCTGTCATTTCGGATACTGACACTAACAATCAGGCGACCACGACTAACCAAGCAAATAGTGGCGACGACAACAGGTCGTCAGCCAATCGGGGTCCTAACTCCAACAACTCCAATAACGCCCAGTCGTAGCAGGCCATCGCAAATAATGAGTCACGATGAACAACACTCTGAGTCAGTCGGCCATTCACTGATCGGTCATCTGGTCGAATTACGTAGCCGTCTATTACATGTAGTGATTGCCATTTTGGTGATCTTCATTTCGTCAGCGTATTTTGCCAATGACATTTATCAGTTGGTATCCAAACCACTGACCGATGTTTTACCTGCCGGTTCAAGTATGATCGCCAAAGATATTACTGCGCCGTTTTTGGCACCGTTCAAGTTGACCTTTGTGTTGTCGATTTTTGCTGCCATCCCTTATATTTTGCATCAAATTTGGTCGTTTATCGCCCCGGGTTTATATCAAAACGAACGACGACTGATTATGCCCTTGCTGGTTTCGAGCACCTTATTGTTTTACGGCGGCATTGCCTTTGTTTATCTGATTGTTTTTCCGTTGGTCTTTACCTTCTTTAGCAGTGTCGGACCACAGATGATGAATTATATGCCGGATATCACCAGTTATCTCGATTTTGTCCTGACCCTGTTTTTCGCTTTTGGCGTTGCTTTTGAAATTCCGGTGGTGATCTTATTACTGTGCTGGACCGGGGTAACCACTGCCGACTCATTAAGGGCTAAACGCCCTTATGTGGTGGTCGGTGCTTTTGTCGTGGGGATGTTATTGACCCCACCAGATGTGATTTCACAAACACTACTGGCAATTCCTATGTGGATGTTGTTTGAAGTCGGCTTATTTTTCTCACGTTTTTATACTAAAAAAGAAGACGATGAAGAACGAGACGAGGACAATGAAGATGCCCACAACCACTGATGTAACAAACACATTAATTCGTTTTATGTTGCTGGACCGACGAGCAGGTCATCATGGGATTGTTTGATATTGCGGTTAATGCTTCAAACAAACAACTGATTGGCGACTTTGATGGCCTTCTCAGTCGCAGCCTCGACGCCGGTGTCGACAAATGGTTGATGGTCGGGTGTGATGTCGAACAAAGCCACAATGTATTCACCCTGAGCCAGTCAGGCAGCCATCAACAACACCTTTATTGTACTGCGGGTGTTCATCCTCACGATGCCAAGTCAGTAAGCGATGATTACATCGACCAGCTAAGGGCATTACACCAACACTCCCAAGTGGTTGCGGTGGGAGAATGCGGACTTGATTTTAACCGTGACTTTTCACCCCGTCCTGTACAAGAAAAGGTTTTCGCCCAGCAACTGGCACTGGCTTGTGAACTGCATAAACCGGTTTATATGCATGAACGTGATGCGGGTTTGCGTTTCATTGATATTGTTACGCCTTTCATTGACGATTTAAAATGTGGTGTGGTCCATTGCTTTACCGGTGACAAGTCTACCCTTGAAAAATACCTGGACCTTGGTTTATCCATTGGCATCACTGGCTGGGTTTGTGACGAACGCCGTGGTCTTGAATTACGAGAGCTGATAAAATACATTCCTCTTGAACGTTTGATGATTGAAACCGACGCCCCCTTCTTATTACCCCGAAGCCTTAAACCCAAGCCCAAATCACGCCGTAACGAACCCGCATTTTTGCCCCATATTGCCCAAACGATTGCTGCAATCCTTGGCGTTGATGAGGCGGTTGTGTGTCAGGCGACTTATCACAACAGTTGCCAGTTCTTTGGCATCGTGGCCACGGGATGATTAATGCCCTCAAAGCGTGGCTAGTATGGACGCTGGTACTTTTCGCCGCTCCAGCAGTGTGGGCAGATACGGTCAACTTTGCCATCGGTGAAAGCTTTCGCGATGTCAGTATTGGTAAAAATATTGAATATCTTCAGGTTAGCCCAGAACAATACGGCATTCTGCCAGGGCCTGATAGCGAATGGCAGCATTATGACAAATCGCGAATTGTGCTGGGCATTCGTGATGGTGCATTTTGGTTTCGTTTTAAATTAAGCAACGCAACGGCCACCCAATTAAAATTATTGCTCGCTATTGAATACCCACTAATTGATAACGTGCAGATGTATCGTGTCGATGGTAGTGACACTGAGGTTAAAAACGCCGTCAAAGTGGGCGAGGTGGGTGATATATTGTCGTTTGACGAGCGCCAAATCAAAGACGAAAAGTTACTGCTACCAATAACCTTGGCGGCAAAACAAAGCAGCGTCATTTATTTACAGGTGATCAATGATGGTATTTTTGACGTGGCGCTACATTTGTATGATCCCCATGTTTATATTGAAAAAAACGGTAAAAACCACTTAAGATTAGGCTTGTTTTTCGGCTTTTTATTGGCGACGATATTTTCGAGTCTGTCATTGTATCTGGTGACCAACAACCGCAAGTTTGCCCTGTTGGGGTTTAGCATCACCATGGCCTCGTTATCTTTACTGACTCTATTTGGTATCGGTAACCGTTTTTTTTGGCCGAACTTGCCCTGGTGGCAGCAACATATATTGCCCATATTGCTAGGGTTAACGTTCATTAGTGTGACCGTGTTTGGTTCGGCACTGCTTAATCTGCGCAAATTGAATATCCGCTTGTTACAGCTGGTCAGGGGATTTATTGGTATTGGCTGGTTGTTGGTGGTGATAAGCGTTTTTGTCAGGGCTTATTTGTCGACACTGATGATGTTGACTTATGCGCTGATATTGGCGTTTACCATGTTATCGATTGGTATTTACAGCTGGCGTAATAACGTCAATGGAGCCGAGTTGTTTAGCGTGTCATGGGCGGTGAGCTTTATGTCATTTGTTTATGTGATTGTGTGGGCTCAGCTGGGATTTATCTTGCCACTTGAGGCTCTGGATGTTTTTGTGCTCAATGCAATATTGTCTACCGTGCTGTTGTTTATTGCGCTGTTACAGCAGTATATTGGTCATAAAAGCCAGCAGATTGCGGTGCAACAACAGGCTATCAGCGATATTCGCAGTCACGATAAAATGCAGCAACAAATGTTACAGCTCCAGGAAGCTTCTCAAGAAGAGCTTGAGGTGAGTATCCAAGAACGTACTTTTGAGCTTGAGGTGACCTTGCGTGAACTGGAAGAAAAGAATCGAGAACTCGAACAAAAAAATACCCAGGACCCACTGACGGGTATTCGTAACCGACGCTTTTTTGATAAAAAATATCAGGCCGAATTTAGACGTTCGCGGCGAGAGCAAACCGAGTTAAGCCTGATAATGCTCGATATTGATCACTTTAAAAAAGTTAACGATAACCATGGTCATTTGGCCGGCGATGATGTGATCCGTTTTGTTGGGCGTATCATTGAGGATATTCTCAAACGCCCCTCTGATGAGGTTTGTCGTTATGGTGGTGAAGAGTTTGCTTTGATACTACCGAGTACCGATAGCGAAGGTGCCCGCCAGCTGGCACAAACCATTCGCCAGGCTATTGCCAAGGCCAACATTGAAACTCAGGCCGGTTTGCTGTCAATAACTGTCAGCTGCGGTATCTGCACGGCGGTAGCTCAAAGTAGCATGACTGACCATTACTGTATAGAAATGGCAGACAAAGGCTTGTATGCTGCCAAAGAGCAAGGGCGAAACTGTGTCGTACATAGTGATGATATGGTTAATGAAAATCAGAGTGTGGCTGGCAGTGATGAAAGTACCACTTAACTTGTTCTCATCCGAAATGTGAGCATCGGCGTTATCGAAAGCTTACTCAAGCATGATGAAATCATTAACTTATTGAAAAAAATAAGCCTTACGACTACGCTGCATAGCGTCCACCCTGCCGATTGGCAGATGGAAACTGCGGTTTTTGCTGGGCCGACACATCGGTGGTTCGACATTTCGACGGGCACTAATATAATTAATCAGGAGTATAACATGTCTCAAAACCGCTTAACCGGCTTCCCTCACACCCGGATGCGACGTATGCGCAAAGATGACTTTTCACGTCGTTTAATGGCCGAGACTGTCTTAACCGTTAATGATCTGATTTATCCGATGTTTGTACTTGAAGGTAAATCACGTCGCGAAAGCATCGAATCAATGCCCGGCGTTTATCGTTTATCCATTGACCTGTTATTAAAAGAAGCCGAAGAGTTAGTCGCTTTGGGTATTCCGGCGATTGCCTTGTTTCCGGTCACTGCACCGGACAAAAAATCACTGGGAGCCGAAGAGGCGTATAACCCTGATGGTTTGGCACAAAAAGCCGTCAGAGCAGTAAAGGATGCTTTTCCTGAGTTGGGCGTTATTACTGATGTGGCACTTGACCCATTTACAGTTCACGGTCAGGACGGCATTATTGACGAAGACGGTTATGTATTAAATGACCGGACCGTTGAAGTGCTAGTGGCTCAGGCCATTTCACATGCTAAAGCAGGGGCTGATATTGTTGCTCCGTCAGACATGATGGATGGTCGTATTGGCGCTATTCGTCAGGCTCTGGAAGTTAAAGGGTATATTAATACTCGAATTTTAGCTTATTCGGCCAAATACGCCTCCCACTATTACGGTCCATTCAGGGACGCAGTCGGCTCTGCAAGCAACCTAAAAGGCGGCAATAAAAAGAATTACCAAATGGACCCGGCCAACAGCAATGAAGCCCTTAAAGAGGTTGAACTAGACCTGCAAGAAGGAGCGGATATGGTCATGGTTAAACCAGGAATGCCATATCTGGACGTGGTACGCCGGGTTAAAGATACCTTTGGTGTGCCCACTTACGCTTATCAGGTTAGTGGCGAATATTCGATGCACATGGCTGCCATTCAAAATGGCTGGTTAGAAGAAGAGGCGTGTGTGATGGAGTCATTATTAGCGTTTAAACGCGCGGGTGCCGATGGTATCTTAACTTATTTTGCCAAACAAGCCGCTATTTGGTTGAAGCAGCAATAGTTCATTTTGACAGGCTTGGGCGGCAGCTATGTTGTGGTGTTAATAAACACCGCTAAAGTTACCGCCAGCGTTACAAAGAAGGATCGTTACAAAGACTTAACTTATAGCTTGTCCTCTTGATGATCTGCCGTATTTATCTATCCCCCGCCCCCTCAAGCGTTTAAACCAAAGAAACGGTTCCACCTGTGGTGATGTGGTCACCATTGCGGGGGGATTCATGTTCATTTTATTGCACAAAGGCGTCCGGTGAGCTATTACATATATAACGCAGGTAGTCATAGGTATTTGTAAATCGGCAGGAGAACGTTTTGAGCAATAAAGCACAGAGTCAATCTATGTCGATGGATAAAAACTTGGCACCTTCACAGGTGCCATTTTTTACCGACACTCGCGATAATTATTTTTTTTATAAACACGCCCCTGATGGAAATCTATTTTATTTCAATGAGATGGTGTCTAAAGTCCTCGGTTATAGCGTAGATGATTGCATTGAAAACTTTTTTGACTATCTGACTGATAGTCCGATCAATAAAGGGGTGAAAGAACACATTAGTTTGGGGGTTTCCGGCGAGCGCCTAGCGCCCTTTGAAATTGAAATTTATGATCTTAATCAACAGGTCCACCGACTTGAGATCACTATGGTACCGCATTTTAATGAAACCAGCCAATTACAGTGGGTTGAAAGTGTCGCTCATGATATTTCGCGGCTGCATTATTCTTTATCTGGTTATAAACGAAAGTCGATTTTACTGGATGAAACCGAAAAAATAGCCTCGATGGGTACCTGGGACTGGAATATGGTCACTGACGAAGTGCGTTGGTCGCCCGCATTTCATAAAATTTTGGGCACTGATGAGCAACAAGTTACCCCAGGCATAGAAGCTTATATCCAATACCTTAATAATGGTGATCGGGAGCAATTGGTTGCCCGGATTGTCGGTGCGATTAAAAGCAATAAAACCTTTGAGCACTTTCACCGGGTATGCCTTAAAGATGGTGCGGTTAAATACCTCGAAAGCCGGGGTAAAACCCTGGTTAATGCGCAGGGCCAGGCAATAAGGATGATAGGCACTGTTCATGATGTTACCAGTCAGATAGAAGCACAAAGCCAGATCGAAAAAGTCTACAAACTGATCAACTCCAGTGTCAACGAAATCTACCTGTTTGATATGGA
>JBLHHD010000018.1:0-15696 GCA_047614605.1 Alteromonadaceae bacterium | reverse complement strand
TAACTTACATCGAAGGGGTCTACGCCAATCACCTTCTATCCCCCCAAAAAAATCAAAACTCAACCATCTGCCGAGCCTTAGCCAGCAAAGGTCGCACCATCAAATAAGTCACCGGGTTGGTGATCAACGGATAAACTAAACCAGCGACTAGCAGGTAAGGTAATAATAGCCAACCTTCAAAGCGGGCAAGCACCGAAAAGAAATGGGCAAGGATCACCAGCTTTAACACATTAAGTAGTACTTTGTGCGGCACTCCCAGTAAAGCGACCGCTTGTTTGATCACCAGCATCCGTTGCTGCAAGTTAAGTCCGGCGAGTTCGGGGATGTGCTGTGAAGTTAAATACATGGTATGGACAATCTCCAGATAATAAAAAGCCCGGTTTACCCGGGCTTTATTTTTAACAAAAAGCAGTATTAGCGAGGAGCTATGCCTTCGTGATCAGCTGTAACAGCAATTTCTTCGTCGAGCTTTTCTTCTTCGGTCGGTTTGTGAGACGGGCCTTCGGCACCGTGCATCCAACGAACCAAAGTGCCACTGATGAAGTACATGATAATGGCAGAGATAACCGCTGTAATAGCGATACCAGCAAATATACTCATCGCATTATTGACTTGCTCTTCACCTTCACCAATAAACTGACCAACAAAACCAGCCACTTTATTGGCTAATGCGGTAAAGCCAAACCAGATACCCATCATCAATGAAGCCAAACGCAGTGGTGCCAGTTTAGTCACCATTGACAAACCAATCGGTGACAAACACAGCTCACCCAACGTATGGAACAGATAAGCCAATATTAACCAGATCATGCTGGTTTTAACGGTGACATCACCACCTTGTTGCATAGCCGCACCAATCATAAAGACAAAGCCAACGGCCAGAAATACCAGACCTAAGGCAAATTTAATCGGTGAATTTGGCTCATTATCGCCCATTTTTATCCAGATAGAAGCAATGATTGGGGCGAAGATAACGATGAAGATTGCATTAACTGACTGGAACCACGTCGCTGGTACTTCAAAACCCATCACGTCTCTGTCAGTAAAGTCTTTGGCATAAAGATTCATTAAGCCGCCAGCCTGTTCAAAACCAGCCCAAAAGACGATGGTGAATACACCCATAATGAAAATAACTTTAATACGGTCAAATTCTTCTTTGGTTAACGCTACCGGGGTGCCATCGGCATTGGTCATTATTGCGCCAGGGCGTTTTGCTGCGGGGACTACACCGATATTGCCAAGGTATTTGTCACCCAGAGTTAACTGCATGATAACACTGATGATCATACCGATACCTGCGGCGACAAAACCATATTGCCATGCGTAGGTTTCAGCAATGGTGCCAACTATAAGTGGCGCGAATGCAGCTCCGAGGTTGATACCCATATAAAATATGGTGTAAGCACCATCACGACGGTGATCGCCGTCTTTATATAAATCACCTACCATAGTAGAAATGTTTGGCTTGAATAAACCGTTACCAGCGATAAGCAAACCCAGGCCAATGTACATGAACGTTTCTTCCATGCCTACGACAAACTCGTGCGGGGTACCCAGGGTAAACTGACCAGCGGCCATTAACAGGCCACCGATAATAATTGAACGTCGTTGACCCAATACGTTATCGGCTAACCAGCCACCAAGCAGCGGGGTTATGTAAACCAGCATGGTAAAAGTACCATACAAAGAAATGGCTTCTGAGGTGGTCCAACCCATCCCACCGTCCATAGTTTTGGCAGTAAGATAAAAGACCAAAAATGCTCGCATACCGTAATAACTGAAACGCTCCCACATTTCAGTACCAAATAAAAGAAACAATCCTTTAGGATGTCCTAAAAGATCGCCCGGTGAAGGGGTTGTATTCATTGTCATTTCCTAAATAATTGTAAAGTAATGCGTAATGCGTCGTGCGTAATTCGTCGAAACGAAAAAAGTTGACCTTATATACCGCAAATTACGGGTTAACACAAGGGAAAGCTGGTCAGCCCAGTAGGCTCAAACCGTGCGTTGTGCACCGTATTATGCAGGTTAAATGACTGTTTAAATAAGCTTTTGTGCTGTAAATGTTGATTTTTTGTAGTAAAACTGTATCTTAAGTGTTTTTTTTGTATATTAATTGCCGAGCCTGCCTTGTGTTTGCATCGTTTTTCATTCCTTCTTATTACCTTGCTCTAACCCTAATCTGAGGGACGTTATGCTGTCTCAAATGCCAGTTCACTCGTTGAGTTGGATGGTCAGTCTACAGATAATTGCAATTTCAATGGTTGCAGTGATTCCATCTTGGCCAACTTTCTTATAAAATAGCGGACTTTTGTACGTCATGAATTATTCAAAGGTCACAAATTACATGAAAGTTCACATTAAAGTGTTACTTCACCGGGTTTTACTTTTTGTTGTAGCGTGTGTCGCCGTTACTTCTTTATCTGCTTACTCGGCCACTCCGAGCAAGGCGCAACTTGATGCATTCAAGCAGTTACCCAAGGCTCAGCAAAAGGCCTTTGCCCGACAATATGGCATTGACTTGTCGGTGTTAAATGGCATGGGCAAGTCTCAACGCAATAATCAAAATGACAATTATAACGATGCTCAGGTATTGCCCAGAGATGATTACAGAGATCGTGATGATGAAGATTCTTTTGACCCGGATAAAAGGTATGCACCTAAGGTTAAAGAATTAAAGCGTTTTGGTCTGGATTTGTTTGCCGGTGAGCCGACCACTTTTGAACCTTTGAATAACGTCCCTGTACCTGTCGATTATCAAATGGGTGCTGGTGATGTCATTTTGGTTAATCTTTATGGCAATACCAACGAAACCCATGAAGTGACGGTTAATCGTGAAGGGCAAGTACTGATCCCCCAATTAGCACCGTTAACGGTAGTCGGTATGCGTTTTTCTGATATGAAGCAGGCTATTGTTGCCCAGGTAAAATCAGGCATGATCGGCGTAGAAGTCAGTGTTAGTATGGCAAGCTTGCGCAGTATTCGTATTTTTGTTCTTGGTGAGTCTTACAAACCCGGGGCTTATGCTATTTCGTCGTTATCGACGATTACCCATGCACTGATTGCCAGTGGCGGCGTCAGCGACATTGGTTCATTACGTAATATTCAACTTAAGCGTGGCGGTAAACTCATCAATAAACTGGATTTGTATGATTTGCTTATTCGTGGTGACAATACTAATGATGTAGTATTACACAGCGGTGATGTGGTGTTTATTCCTACCTCGGGTGATTTGGTCTCTGTGTCGGGTCAGGTTCGCCGTGAAGCTATTTTCGAAATGAAAGCCAATGAAACCTTCGCCGACTTGGTCAAAATGGCAGGCGGTTTCCCCTCCACGGCTTATCCTAACAATACGTTGATTGAACGGTTTAACGGCGGGAGTTTGCGGACCCTGGTTAATCTTGATTTGTCACAACGCGCTAAGCTAGCACTAAGCCCGGTTAATGGCGATAAAGTAAATATCCCGGCGGTATCCAGTCAATACAAGGATGCAATTAGTTTGATAGGTGCGGTTGTTAGACCTGGGCGTTTACAATGGCGCAATGGAATGCGGGTGTCTGATGTCATTCGCTCTGTGGATGGTGATTTATTAGCTATTTCAGATTTGAACTATGCCCTTGTGGTCAGACAAAATAACAGTAAAGGCAATATCAGTGTTCACCAGTTTAGCCTAATAGCGGCGATCGAAGGAAGTCGTGCTGAGGACAACTTGTTGCTTAACGCCCGCGATAAAATCGTTATCTTCAGCCGTTACGAAACCATTGAGGCAGAAAACCGTCGTCTGGATAAATATGCTTATACTGAAAGTGAGATCAACGAACGCCAGCAAACCCGTTTGTGGGGTCAGTACCAGCAGCAGCAGTTCATGGATTATGTCGGCATCGACAAAGTAGGTAAAACTAAAGAAGAGCTTAACAAGCTAGAGTTCGACAGTGCTAATCAGTCATTAATGGCGATCACCAATCAACATGCGGTCAACAAAATCGCTGAGAAAGATTATGCATTATTTTCGCGTCGCCGCTTACTGGCACCGATTATTCTTAAACTGCGCGAACAAGCGACTGTAGATATGTCAGTGCAATTGGTTGAAGTTGATGGTCGGGTTAAATACGCTGGGGTTTACCCTTTACCGGTCAATGGTTTGGTTAGCCATCTGATCACTGCCGCTGGCGGTTTGCTCGAATCGGCATTTTTGGAGCGAGCCGAGATCACCCGCTTAAACTCACAGCAAAGTGAAACCACCATTGAACATCTATCAACAACGCTGGACAGTGCACTGAAAAATGCCCACGGAGCGGCTAATATCTCCCTCAAAAGTAAAGACCGACTTAATGTATTGGCTATTCCTAACTGGCAGGAAAATATCACTGTGACCTTAACCGGTGAAGTGACGTTCCCTGGTAAATACACTATTCGCCGAGGTGAGGTTTTATCAAGCGTGGTTAACCGTGCTGGTGGCTTTACCGAATTTTCTGCACCTAAGGGGGCTGTTTTTTCGAGAATGTCATTACGTCGCAAAGAGGTTTTACAGCTCAATAAATTATCAGAAGACTTAAAACGTAATATTGCGGCCAAAAGCTTCCAAAGCAATAACACCAATACTGGCGTTGTCAGCTATGCTGAGACCAAGCAGTTGCTTGAAGACTTATCTAAAGTCAGGGCGGTAGGGCGTTTGGTTGTTGATTTGAACAAAGTAATGAACAAAGAAGCCGATGTACGGCTTGAAGATGGTGATGTGTTACACATTCCACCGGTGATCCAGTCAATTAACGTGATTGGTGAAGTTAATGTGGCAACGGCTCACATGTTTGATAAAGATATATCGGTTAAAGATTACATTACTAAAAGTGGTGGTTTTAAACAAAGAGCTGACGAAGAGCGAATTTATATTATTAAAGCCGATGGCTCTGTGGTTATCCCTGAAACTAATCAATGGTTTGCGGTTGAGTATAAGGTTCCACTCGAAACGGGTGATACCATTGTTGTGCCACTAGATGCTGAGCACATGGATAACTTGACGTTGTGGAGTACTGCTACCCAGATCCTTTATCAGTTGGGTGTTGCTGTTGCCGCTATCGGCAGTTTATAACATCTTAACCGTGTTAAGCGAGGTTTCATGTTAATCACACTGTGCAGATCACGATGAGCGTTGAGCTATTGGCAATGTCAGTGATCAGCTGTGTGTTGTGTGTCTTAGTACTATCTCGTTTGGCAAGCAGCGTTGGTTTGGTTGATATACCAGATCAACGTAAATACCATATTGGCAAAATACCGGTAATAGGTGGTGCTGCTATCGTCTTCTCTTTGACGATTATGGTTGGCCTGTTTGATGTGCAATGGCCGTTTAACCCCAGCATTACCATCCTCGGTTTATTGTTGTTTATTTTTGGTTTGATAGACGACAGTATCAACCTCTCCCCCAAGTTTAGATTTTTAGCCCAAATGGGCGTGGCGATCCTTACTGTTTCTGTTGGTGACCTACATCTTTATTACTTCGGCAATATTTTTAATCTCGGTGATCTTTACCTCGGCTTTTGGGGTGAGCTACTCACTGTGCTGGCTATTGTTACTGCCATTAATGCCTTTAACATGATTGATGGTATCGATGGTTTGCTGGCTTTGTTATTGATTAATGTGTTTATTGCAATGATGGTAGTGGGTGACGGGCTTAATCAGTTTTATTGGTTATGTATTGCCTTATTGGCGGTTTTTTTGATTTTTAATCTGGGGCTGGTATCGGGCATCAAAGACTGCCGTAAGGTGTTTATGGGTGATGCGGGCAGTATGATGTTTGGTTATCTGGTGGTTTGCCTATTGATTGACCAAAGCCAGCACCCCATTGTTGAGATACGTCCGGTTACTGTGTTGTGGTTGATTGCCATCCCTTTAATGGATTTGGTGGCCATCGTTATTCGCCGGATACGTAAAAAACAACCAATAATGAAGGCCGACCGGGATCACCTGCATCATATCTTTATTCGGCTGGGGTTTTCAGATTTGGCCGCGCTGGGGGTCATTCTCACGCTTGCGGTATTGCTTAGTGCCGTTGGCATTGGCGGTGAGGTTTTCCAAGTGTCTGAGTCGTTGATGTTTATGGTTTTTATCTTACTGTTTAGTGTTTATTTGTATTTTATTCTTCATGCCTGGAAGTTTATTCGTTTGTTTAATATTTTGCGGCACCGCAAGTGAGCGGCTCCATAAACCGCTCAGCTAAGGCATCGCTTAAACGGCTGCTCGGTGAGGGAGGCGTTAAGTCTTTACAACGTTTACGTCATCAGGCTAAGCTGATTTGGTTATTGTTATTTTCCCGCACCCGGTTTTTATCCTCCTTATACTATTGTTTTTTCTCCAGCCAGTTTGATCGCGAGCATCAGGCTGTACTCAAAGGGCGGTTAGCTTATTTACGTTCTCAGGGGATGCAACAAGATAGTCATACACTGCTTAGGCGCAATATTCACCGAATTGAAAAAGGCTTGATCATGCAGCCACGTAAAGCGGCTTTTGCCCTGGACTACATCGGGCAAACCGTTAGGGTCTATACCGAAGCGGCTATTAATGCCACTCATGATGGTGAAGAGCTTAAATGGGCCACCGATGTATTGTCTGAATATTTTAGCGCAGTAGCGGCTGAGCACTTGCCCCAGCAAGTTGTGCGGTCTTTCATAGCGGCTAGAGTAAAGGCACGAAACAGTTTAAAAACCTTGGATGAATCTGGTAGACTGGCGCAATCCAGACCGAGTATACCTTATGACTTTGCTAGTAAAGTTGATGCTGGAGTGACTCGCGAAGTATTTTTGGCGTTGTGTACTCAACGTCGCTCAGTGCGTTGGTTTGAACAGCGAACGGTAGAGCGAGCCTTGCTTGAACAAGCGGTAGATATGGCTTCATTGGCACCAAGTGCCTGTAATCGTCAGCCTTATCGGTTTTATATAGCGGATGATCCCCAACTATCGAAAAAATTAGTCACTACTGCGCCTGGCACTAAAGGTTTTGCGCATAATGTGCCTTGTACTATAGTGGTCACTGCGGATTTGGCAAATTACCCCACAGAGCGTGACAGGCATCTGATTTATATTGATAGCACGTTGGCGAGTATGCAACTGATGTTGGCCCTGGAAACACTGGGGTTAAGTTCTTGTCCGATAAACTGGCCTGATATCGACGTTCGCGAGCATAAAATGGTCTCTTTGCTGGGGTTGAGTGGCTCACAGCGTCCGATTATGCTGATGGCCGTCGGGTATGCTCAGGCGCAGGGTAAAATTCCATTTTCACAAAAAAAATCAGCCTCACAGTTAATAAACTATGTGGAGCATTAAGGTTAGTCGGGTAAAAACCGTTCTTATACCAATGAGATTAATTCACTAAGTAGATTTTGCCGAGGTGTCGGACCCTTTGGGAAAATGGTCAATGACAAGGCATTAATTGCCGTACGTAGTTGTTCTACTTACAAAATTAATAACGCAGTCAGTGGCTATTTTAACTACGGTCGACGCTTCGGCAAAATGATTGGTTAATTAATGGATTTGGTATTTTATTATCCCAAGGGAAGTACAGTCATTGAAAACAATGAAAATAGAGATCAAAGGCGTTGAGTTTAGTAATAAAGGCGCTGAGCTGATGTTGTACAGTGTTATTCAGATGCTCGACAGCCATTATGATAACTATGAATTGGTGCTTAAACCTGGTCACCTGCTGCCTTATCAAAAAAGAGCTAAACTGGGTGCTTGGCAAAAATTTGCCTTTAACGTGTTTGGACTGGACTGGACCTGGCTGGGCAATTGGCTGCCCGGACCGGCTACCCGGCTATTACGTCATTACGGCATTGTGGTCGAAAAAGACATTGATGTGGTGCTCGATGCCAGTGGTTTTGTCTATAGTGATAAGTGGGGCAGCAGGCGGTTGCAAGATACGGTTAATCAGTTAAAACGGATCACCCGCCATCATCATCGTTATGTGTTTTTACCTCAGGCTTTCGGACCCTTTACAACCCCTAAAAGCACGGCGCTGATGACTCAGGCAATCAAACATGCCCGTTTGGTGATCAGCCGTGATGAAGACTCCTATTTGTCGTTAAAACCACTCGATGGGATGAATAAGGTTCAGTGTTATCCTGATTTTACCGTATTACTTGAGGTTAGTGAGGTTGAGTTACCGCCTGGTTTACCCGAGGAGTATGTGTGTATTATCCCCAATCAAAAAATGTTTGGTGATAAAACCTCAGCCAGTCGAGAGCGTTATCTGCAATTTTTAAGCGAAGCCATACTCGCCGTTCAGAGTCTGGGTTTAACTGCTGTACTGGTCAATCACGAAGGTAAAAAAGATCTTAAAATTTGCACTATCCTGATTGAACGTTTACCTAATAAACCAATGCTGCTGGATGGTTTGGATGCATTGGCGGTGAAAAAAGTCATCGGTCAAAGTGTCTTTACCTTGTCATCGCGTTTTCATGGTTGTGTCAGCGGACTTAGTCAGGGAGTACCAACACTGGCAACAAGCTGGAGTCACAAGTATGGCCAGCTATATGGTTTTTATAATAGTCGCGGGTTACTGGTTGGTCTTGATGATAGCGCCCGGTTGAAAGACATGATGAGTGACATTATCAGCCAGCGCAGTCAGTTGTCAGAAGGATTGTTGATACTCGCTGATATACACAAGCAAAAAACGCAGCAAATGTGGCAAGTGGTGTTTGACAAGTTATGAAGGTCGCCATCCTGGCGGCTGAGCAGCCGGGGTTTGTCATGCCAATGGCTAACGGGCTGCAAAAGATGCTTAACGCCATTGGCATAACGACTGAGGTTTTCCCCCAAGGACTGCTGATGCTCAACTACAGCAATTCACAGCCGCTTAAAACGCTCGTAAAAAACACCCTTAAAAAAATGGTTAACCGAGTTCGGCCACAACGCTTTTTACTCCAACAAGGGGTAACAGGCGATCAGGTTAGCCAGTTTGAAAAACACTTGCAGTCATTTGATGCGATTGTAGTGGTTTGCCATATCCCGGATGCTTTTCGCGCTGACAGACTGAACCGATTAGAGCATATCCGCCAATTAAACCCAACCAACTCATTAAAGCGCCCAGCGATTGTACTTTATCAAAATTATTATCTGGCGACTCGGGGTCACTGGTACGAGCGTATCAAAGCGGATGGTGGTTTTGGGCTTGAGCGTTATGACTGGTATTTTGCCGCCTCTGTGACCAGCGATTATCCGCTGAGTGATGACAGTCACCCGGTGTCGTTGATTGGTCATAACCTGGGTACAGATGATTTATTTGTCAATGACAACAAAACCGAGCAGCCGTTTAAAGTTTTGCTCGACTTTACCCGTAAAGGGTTTGAGAAGTACCGAGAGCTGCAAATTGAGGCCCTTGAAAAAACCGCGACCCCTTATTATCAATTAACCGGTCGCTATTCGCTGAGCGAAATAAGAGCCTTATACCGTGAGCATTGCGCCCTGTTTTTATCGTTCAGGGAGTCTTTTGGTTTGCCGATTGTCGAAAATCAGTTATGTGGCAACTATATTTTTGCCCCCTATAAAAGCTGGACGCCCTCTCATTATTTAGCTAAACCACTAAGTCAGGCCGGCGAAGGTGAGCTGGGCAGTAATTTTAGAATTTACGATCATCACCTGGAGACTTTGGTCAAGCAAATTGAACATTGTCGTCAAAACTACCAGCCGCAACAGTTGGTTGCTAATTTTACAGCGCAATATCCACACCTATATCAGGGGGATACTCAGGCATTACACATTTTTTTTGCTCAACTGACATCCGGAGATATCAATGCTGAGTCTCACCGCCAACATGTCCAGCTTAATCAGCATATTGTTGGGGCAATTATTCAGCAAAAAGCTTGACAAAACGCTTAATTTGCTCAAAATAGCCAGCCTTGTCAGGATCTTCTTATATAAAGGGCAAAGCATCCATGGTTACCTCCGTAGATACCAGCATTGATATTAATTACACCGCTGCGACGAATAAAGACGTGCTCAAATCTGCCGATTATCCGGTGGTTGAGCTGACCAAAGTCAAACGGCACATTACTTTAGTTCGTTTGCCATAAGCCAACATTTACAGCGTTTATGGCAAGTTGCCGAAAAACCGTGAAGTCAGACCGCCTCTGGGGTTGTTATATGTTGCCGGTGCGCTCGAAGAGGCCGGACACCGCGTTAATATTATTGACGGGTCAAGAAGAAGGCGTTTTTAAACACGTTTCGTAGGGTGGCCCAATAATCGAATGATGTATGAATGACATGAGAGTTTATCATAAGCGACGCGTTGCCCACCGAGGTTGCGCATCGGCCTAAGGCTGGTCCAAACCGAAACCACCATCTTGTATTGGTGGTTTTTTTATGGGGCAGGACTCGACTGGTGGGTTTTGTTATGGGTTAGCTCTTGACTGGTGGGTAACGCTGGGCTTATGCGCTACCTCTCATCAACTTCTCGCGCTGCTCATTATTCTTCCAGTCCACCCTACAGCCGGTGTGATGGCTTCGTTTGCCGCTGGCAGGCTCGTTCGACTCAACCGCTTCGCGTGTGTCTTTCTTATGGTTTTATTCCTATGTCTACACTTGTCGACAGAAAAAGCTTGCGCTGAGTTTTTAACGAGTCTACACTTGTAGTCCAAGTCGGCAGGGATGCTTTATTTTTTGCGCTTTGAGTATCATGTCTACGGTCGTAGATCAGAGCAAATGTTTAACGGTAAAAGGATGACTTTCGAGCGATTGCTTGATAGACTTCGCGAGCCAAATTTTGGGCAGAATTTTGTGGGAGTGATAATGAAAAAGCAACGTATGTCGGGTTTTACCCTGATTGAATTAATGATAGTGATCGTTATTCTCGGTTTACTGGCCTCTTTGGTCGCTCCTGAAATGTTTGGTAAGGTCGGTTCAACTCAGCGCAAAGTCGCCAAAACTCAAATGTTGGCTTTTGATACTTCACTGGAAACCTTCCGCCTTGATGTCGGCGATTATCCTAATACCCTCGAAGAATTACGTACCAGTGAAAAACCTAATTGGGACGGACCTTATCTGCGTAAAAAAATCCCTATGGACCCTTGGAGTAAAGCGTATATCTATCGCACTCCCGGCGAAGGTGGTCAGGGTTATTACATGGCGTCCTACGGTAAAGACGGACAGCTCGGTGGTGAAGGCGATAATGCGGATATTATTCACCAATGAGTGATTTAAAAACGAGTACTTTAAAGACTTTGTTGTGTCAGCAATTTGCTGTTAGCGATGTTGACTACGAAAAAGCCGAAGCTTACCAAAGTAAACATAATGGCCGAATAGAGCGTATCCTGATCAATATGGGGGCGTTGTCAGAAGAGAAGTTACCGTCATTTTATCAGCAATTTTTGGCTATCGAACGCTATAGTGAAGCCAGTATCGAACCCCAACCAGAGCATGTCAGCGAAAACCTTGATCTCGAACAGCACCGATGGCTTAAAGAGCATGGTTGGCTGGTGATTGATATCGTTGATAACGACTGGACTTTGGTGACGATTGATCCGCTAGAAATGGCGGTTAATCAGTGGTTTGGTCAAAAAGACATGAATGCCCGCATATTAATGGTGAGCAATAGCGAATTCGATCAATTGGCGTTAACGGTGATTGAACAGTCAGACGAGTTGTATGCGGTAGATTTGAGTTCGTCAGAAGAAGCCCGCTTGCGAGAATTGGCCGCAGAGGCACCAATTGTCAGCCTATTGAACTCGCTGATCACTCGTGCGCTTAGAGAAGGCGCTTCGGATATGCATATTGAGCCTGTACAAAATAAATGCCGGGTACGTTTCAGGGTTGATGGTGTTCTCCATTCTGAGGAGTATATTCCTGGAGCCATGGAGTTGCCTATTATTACCCGTATCAAGATTTTGTCGGGTATGGACATTGCCGAAAAACGCCGCCCTCAAGATGGAAAAATTGAACTGAAAATTGCTCAGCAAGAGCTTGATATTCGAGTATCCTCCTTGCCGCTTAATTTAGGCGAGAGTGTGGTTATGCGTTTTTTGCGCAAAGATGCGCTTAGTTATGATATGGGGCATTTAGGTTTAGCCCCAGATATTCAGCGCAAGCTGGATAAGGACCTACAAACCACTGCTGGCGTTATTTTGCTGACAGGCCCTACCGGTAGCGGTAAAACCACTAGTTTGTATACTTTCCTTAGTGCCCTCAATAGTGAAAAAGTCAAGATCATTACCCTTGAAGATCCGGTAGAGTATCAACTCGACGGGATCAATCAAGTGCAGGTTAAACCGGAAATTGGGTTTGATTTCTCTGCTGGTTTACGCAGTATTGTCCGCCAGGATCCCGATATCATTATGCTGGGTGAAATACGTGACAAAGAAACTGCCCGTATAGCGATGCAGTCGGCAATCACCGGTCACCTGGTATTTTCTACGGTTCATACCAACGATGCCGCCAGTGCTTATACCCGTTTGCTTGATTTGGGGGTTGAGGAATTTTTACTTAATGCGGCTTTGGTTGCTATCGTTGCCCAGCGTCTGGTGAGAACCCTGTGTGAGCAGTGTAGTACGCCTTTGGACAATGGGGCGGCTGAGGAGCTTAAATCAATTTATCCGCTACAAAGTATCAGTGATCAGTATAATCAAGGGCAGTTTGCCATTCGTCGCCCGGTAGGGTGTGAGCAGTGTAATCAAAGTGGCTTTAAAGGCCGTAAGGCCATTGTCGAATATTTATCGTGTGATGAGCATATTCGCAGCATCCCTAAAGACAGCCATTTTATCGATAAAGTTAAAGCCTATAGCGTAGAGCAACAAAACCGCACCATGCTCGAAGATGGTTTGCTTAAAGTGATCCAGGGTATGACAACCATTGATGAAGTTATGCGGGTTGCTGGCTAATGGCGTTGTTCAAATATGTCGCTTATGACAAAACCGGCAAGAAAGTCGAAGCGTCAATCGAAGCCGATACGATGGCGGCAGCGCAAAAAGAACTTAAGGAGCTTAAAAAACTGCTGGTCAGTTCGATAAAACCAGTTCAGGCAGGGTCGGGTTCAAGCGCTTTGTTTGCGTCAAGTAAAAAAATCGCTGGCAGGGATTTGGAGTACCTAACGTCTGAGCTTAATTTACTGCTCGACAGTGGCGTCAAGTTTGATAAGGCCGTCGATTTACTGGCTAAAGCCAAAAACAACACCGGTATTGGTGATGTGCTGGGGCAAATTGCTGCCAAGCTCAAATCGGGCAGTACTATTGCTGATGCGTTTGGTCACTTTAGCAGCCTGTTTGACAAG
Source organism: Alteromonadaceae bacterium (assembly GCA_047614605.1). GTDB lineage: Bacteria > Pseudomonadota > Gammaproteobacteria > Enterobacterales > Alteromonadaceae > JABSOG01. The sequence continues at coordinate 2,448 of JBLHHD010000018.1, read as the reverse complement.
CTGTATGTTAACTTGCTTAAGATTGGTGAAGAATCCGGGGCGCTTAGCCCAGTCTTTAAAGGCTTGTCACGAGACTTGAAGTTTCGTAATGACTTACGCCAAACCATTATTCAGGCGACTACCTATCCGTTGATCATCTTCGCGGTTTGTATGTTGTCGATTGTTTTCATCTTCAATTATATAGTACCAAAGATGGCGGTGTTGTTTGCTGATGCCGAAGACTTGCCCTTTCACACTCAAATGATCCTCGGCATTAGCGATTGGTTGATAGCCTATCAGCATTATGTGGCGCTGGCTTTGGCAGGGGGTATCGCATTGCTCGTTCAAAATCGTCACAATCCAAAATTAGTCAGCTGGTTTCATCAGCGCTCAAGGCTGGTACCCGGGGTTAAAACTATTGTCGAAATGACTGAACGTATCCGCTTTTGTTCGAGTATGTCGTTACTGCTAAACGCTGGTATTGCGATGGATTTAGCCGTTCGTTTAAGTGCGGGTAATTCGGCTAACACTGAGGTTAGGCGTGAACTACAAGGTGTGGGTGAGAATATCCGTAAAGGGGTGCACTTAAGTAAGGCCCTGGGTGCGACCACGTTGTTTTCGGATTTGTTTTTATCGTTAATTGAAATTGGTGAAGAAAGTGGTGAGGTCACCCGCATTTTTACTGAACTGGCAGATCGCAGCCGCAATGAATTTACCAATTGGGTCAGTCGAGTGACGGCGCTGTTGGAGCCTGTGCTTATCATTACCATGGGGTTGATTGTTGGTGGTGTGGTGGTAACCATGATGCTAAGTGTTATGTCGATCAATGACGTGGCTGTATAAAAGGTGAACCTAGCAACGGCTAAAGCGCACCGACAATCCGTTAAGGGTTTTACTTTAATTGAGTTGACGATTGTCATTACGATTATCGCGCTGGGGGCTGGCATTATTGCGCCGCTGACGTTTAAAGAGTTAGAGAAATCTAAAGCACGGGTCGAATTTTTAAGCCTGCGCAACACTATTAAGACCCTGACGACCAAGGCATTCTCTCGGGGGGCAGGTTACAGGGTCTCTTTGGTGGCTCAGAAAATGACCATTGAATCCGTTAAGGGGCAGCAGGTTTACGAGTATGACTACTTAACATTCCCTGGCGTGTCATTTTTTATTAACCACAATGGTTTCCCTTCAATTGCGTTGTTAACCGTTAAAGTGGGTGAACAAAATCGCCAGATAACCATGGAAGATATGCTGGGTGTTAAGCAGGAGGATATTTATGCCAAATAAGTGTCGTTCGGGCCTTAACGGCGTCAGTGGCGGTCATCGAGGTAAAAGCGGTGGCTTTACCCTGATTGAGGTTTTGATTGCGAGTATTATTTTATTTTTGTTTTTGGCGATTGCTTCGCAATCATTTGGTCAGGCGGCTTTATCGTCAAGAAAAGCGGAGCGATCGGCTAAGGTCGCCGCAATGGTGCCTCTGTTAATGGAAAATATTCGTCAGCACATTGTCGAGGCTAAAACTGTCGATGCCCAGCAAGGTAACGGGCTGCTGTTTGAGATGGGATTTAAGTGGAAGGCAACCTTGCTTGAGCGTAAGCAACCACCACGTCGCTTTGACCCTGACTCGGGTAAAATTAGAGATTACGACGAGCGTTTTAATTTGTGGCAGGTAGAGGTAACCGTTACTGATGAAGTCAATCAGGACGGTAACTACAGTAAAACCTGGCGGTATAAGGAAATCAGTTGGCACAAGTAATCCAGGCTAAAAGTAACAAGCTAACGTCTGCTAATCAATCCGGCTATACCTTGGTTGAAGTGCTCATCGCCATGGTGATCCTGGTTAGTCTGATGTTTACTGCCAACTATAGTTATTCGATGTATTCCCAGTACTTTAGTGGACGGCTGGGGCAATTTGATCGCAGTATGTTTCGTTACCAGGGGATGTTGCAGATTAAAGAAACCATTGAAAGTGCAATCCCTTATATTGTTAAAAACAGTCGCGGTGAGCATACCTTTTATTTTTTGGGCCGTGCACAAGGCTTGACCTTTGTCTCGGCGGCACCGATATTTGCCGTCACCAACAATGACGTTTCTGTGGTGCGTATTTTTAGTGAACAAACGGCACAAGGCTATCAGCTGGTTTATGAAGAAGCGCCATTAACCGATACCTTGCTGGTAGATCTTGATCAACCGCTGGATTTTAAATATCGCACCGTATTAATGAAGAGCACTGAGTTGTTGAGTTTCAGTTATTTTGGCTGGGACGTTAGAGAACACAAGTATGACCGACAAACCCACACGACTACCGTTCCACGTTGGGGTGACTCTTATGATGCTTCAGTTACCCGAGTTCAGCCAGAAATACTAAAAATGCACATTGGCTCACAGGTACTGGCTTATGAGCTAGCTAAAGGTCATGACAAGCTGATTAATTTTTATATTGAAGACCGGATTAATTGATGATGGTCATGC
>JBLHHD010000017.1:0-15869 GCA_047614605.1 Alteromonadaceae bacterium | reverse complement strand
TGGTGCCAGAAGGTATTGAAGGTCGAGTGGCCTATAAAGGCCCAATCAATACAATTATTCAGCAGCAAATGGGGGGGTTACGAGCGGCGATGGGGTTGACTGGTTGTGAAAACATTCATCAAATGAACACCAAACCCGAATTTGTTCGTATCAGCTCAGCTGGTATGGGCGAGTCGCATGTTCACGATGTTCAAATTACCAAAGAAGCGCCGAATTACCGACTGGGTTAAATCAGTATTCATAATAGATATTTTAATTAGGTTAGAATGGCTGACAGCAATGTTAGCCATTTGTTTTTATACCCGTATGTTATTTAGCAGGAGCACTCCAGTATGAGCATAAATATTCACGACCATCGTATCCTTATTCTAGACTTCGGTTCGCAATATACCCAGCTTATCGCCCGGCGTATTCGTGAATTAGGTGTTTATTGTGAGCTTTGGGCCTCGGATGTCAGCGAAGAGCAGATTAGAGAGTTTAACCCCCGTGGGATCATTCTTTCTGGTGGGCCAGATAGTGTTACTCAGGGTGATTCACCCCGTGCCCCTGACTATGTTTTTAATGCTGGCGTGCCAGTGTTTGGCATCTGTTATGGAATGCAAACCATGGCAGAGCAACTTGGTGGTGAAGTCGAAAGTTCTAATCTCAAAGAGTTCGGTTATGCGCAAATTCAAATGACCGCTGGCAGTGAGCTATTTACCAAGATTGAAGATCATATTAACCCAGCGGGTGTTGGCGAGTTGGATGTATGGATGAGCCATGGCGATAAAGTAAAAACTATCCCACCAGGGTTCACCACAATTGCTAAAACCGACACTTGCGCTCATGCGGCAATGGCCCATGACGAGAAAAAATTCTACGGCGTACAGTTTCACCCAGAAGTGACTCACACCAAACAGGGCGAACGAATTTTAGAGCATTTTGTTGCTGATATTTGTGGTTGCGAAAAACGCTGGACTTCAACGTCGATTATCGAAGATGCGATTGAACGTATTAAAGAAAAAGTCGGTGATGATGAAGTGATCCTGGGTTTGTCAGGTGGAGTTGATTCTTCGGTAGTGGCAATGCTGTTGAAGCAGGCCATTGGTGACAAGTTGACTTGTGTGTTTGTGGATAATGGTTTGCTGCGTTTAAATGAAGGCCAGCAAGTGATGGACATGTTCGGTGATCACTTTGGTCTGAACATTATTAAAGTCGATGCTGAGGATCGGTTTCTCAACGAATTGACTGGTGAAGCCGACCCAGAGAAAAAACGCAAAGTCATCGGCCGGGCTTTTGTTGAAATTTTTGATGAAGAATCGAAAAAATTAGCCAATGCTAAATGGCTGGCACAAGGCACCATTTACCCTGATGTGATTGAATCAGCGGGTTCTAAAACCGGCAAGGCCCATGTGATCAAATCCCATCATAATGTGGGCGGTTTACCTGCTGATATGAAAATGGGACTGGTAGAGCCATTACGTGAATTGTTTAAAGACGAAGTACGTAAAATTGGCCTGGAGCTGGGTTTACCTTATGACATGTTATATCGTCATCCTTTCCCGGGACCGGGTTTGGGCGTACGTGTATTGGGCGAAGTTAAAAAAGAGTATTGCGACCTGTTACGCCGTGCTGATGCGATATTCATTGAAGAGCTGCACAAAGCCGATTTATATCATAAAGTCAGCCAGGCGTTTACAGTATTTTTACCGGTTAAATCGGTTGGTGTTATGGGTGATGCTCGTAAATACGATTGGGTTGTTTCTATCCGTGCGGTTGAGACCATTGATTTTATGACGGCTCGCTGGGCACATTTACCCTACGAAATACTCGGCCATGTATCAAACCGGATCATCAACGAGGTTGATGGTATTTCTCGGGTTGTTTATGATATTTCAGGTAAGCCACCGGCAACAATTGAGTGGGAATAATCGCCGATTGTAGGGCTTAAGCCCTAAAGGCAATGAGTAAAAGAATTAGTGCAGGGATGCACTTTTTTTGCCCTACAGAAGAGCAGGGCAGCGGGAATGGGTAACCTTTATTCCAAACCCTATACCGAAGCCCAGCTTACAACCTGGCTGGACCGGTATTTAGCTTCAATCATTAAGCACTAATACGCTTATACTTCATACGATGTGGCTCTACTGCTGCCGCACCATAAGTTAGCTTTAACCAAGCTTCGTAGTCAGAGTAACTGCCTTCGAAGAAGTTAATTTGACCTTCATCACGATAATCAAGAATATGTGTTACCACACGGTCGAGAAACCAGCGATCATGCGATATCACCATGGCACCACCGGGAAATTCCAGCAAAGCGTTTTCGAGTGCCCGCAGGGTTTCAATATCCAGATCATTGGTTGGCTCATCGAGTAATAACACATTGCCGCCAGATTTAAGCAGCTTGGCTAAATGCACCCGGTTACGCTCACCACCAGACAAATCCTTGATGAACTTTTGCTGATCAGTGCCTTTAAAGTTAAAGCGACTGACATAAGCGCGGCTAGGCATTTGAATATTGCCCACCACCATATTATCCAGTCCATCAGAAACTTCCTGCCACACGGTTTTATTTTCATCCATGTGATCCCTAAACTGCTCAACTGAGGCTAGTTTAACGGTTTCACCAACCGTAATTTCGCCACTATCGGCTTGCTCATCCCCGGTTAACATTCTGAACAAGGTCGATTTACCAGCACCATTTGCACCAATAATACCGACGATAGCGCCTTTGGGCATACTGAAATTTAAATCATCAATTAATACCCGGCCATCGTAGGACTTAACTAGATTAGCTACATCGATGACCTTATCACCAAGGCGTGGCCCAGGTGGAATAAACAGCTCATTGGTTTCAGTACGTTGCTGATAACTCTGGTTGTTAAGCTCTTCAAAGCGGGCCATACGGGCCTTGCTTTTGGCTTGACGGCCTTTGGCGTTGGAGCGCACCCATTCAAGTTCTTGTTTGATTGAACGCTGACGGGCTTTTTCGCCTTTTTCTTCTTGTTCAAGGCGCTGATCTTTTTGCTCTAACCACGAAGAGTAATTACCTTCCCACGGAATACCGTGTCCACGGTCAAGCTCAAGTATCCAGCCAGCAACATTATCAAGGAAATAACGGTCATGGGTAATCGCTACCACGGTACCTGAGTAATCGTGCAAGAAGCGCTCTAGCCAGGCGACTGACTCGGCATCAAGGTGGTTAGTCGGTTCATCGAGTAGCAACATATCTGGCTTTTCGAGTAACAAACGACAAAGGGCTACACGGCGGCGTTCACCACCTGAAAGAATACCAATTTTGGCATCCCAGGGTGGTAACCTTAACGCATCGGCGGCACGTTCAAGGGTATTTTCAAGATTATGACCGTCTTGTGCTTCGATAATGGCTTCGAATTGGCCTTGTTTTGTGGCTAAGGCATCAAAGTCAGCATCAGGTTCGGCGTAAGCTGCATAAACGGCATCAAGCCCTGTCATGGCGTCTTTGACTTCACTAACGGCCTCTTCGACGACTTCTCTGACGGTTTTGCTGGTGTCTAGCACCGGCTCCTGTGGCAGGTAACCGATTTTGGTCCCTGGTTGGGGGCGGGCTTCCCCTTCAATTTCGGTATCGATACCGGCCATAATACGTAGCAGGGTTGATTTACCCGAGCCATTTAAACCGAGCACACCAATTTTGGCACCGGGGAAAAACGACAATGAAATATCTTTTAGGATCGTCCGTTTGGGAGGCACTATTTTGCCAACCCGGGACATAGTATAAATATACTGAGCCATGGGAACTCTCTTTATTGTTTGCAGGAGATGTATTTGACAGGCAGTTTATACCAAAGCCGTGGTTAAATCGAATGGTTAGGGGGTAGAGCAGATGAGACGGCGGTTTTAATGATCGTTAGTTTTGGTACGCAGTGCGCCATCAACATTCATTTTGACCAAGTGAATATCGACTTTTAAATTATGCTGGTCGGCATTTAGCTCTAAAGTACATTCCCCTAATGTTTCAGACAGCGTATAGCAATTTCCAACATAAGAACTCAAGGACAAATTAACTTTATCATCGAATAAGTGGTAGGCACCAGTGGACTCACTACTGTCTCGGACAGGCTCCTAGTTTTCTTAAGCCATACAGTTTTGTTAATTCATCCTTATTAACCCGATCTATCTGCATCTGTAAGTGTCTAAAAAACAAAGAATCAAAAAGCGTGGTCTTTGCTTGGTCAATAACAACCAACTGTTTATTGGGTATGCATAATAGGTGACCTTCAACGATGGTGAATTTACGTCGTCTGATTGGCAAAACCACTAAATTGCTGGCGTCGCAAACCCGAACGGTCTTAACCGCGTGGCAGAAAAATAATGGCGTGAAGCGGGTGAGTCTTTCACCTAAAGCGAGAAACCCGCTAACCAAAGGTTAGCGGGTTTTTAGCTTTTAACCGTTGCCGTGTTTACCCCGGCAATTGTCTGGCTATCAAACTTTAGAAGTTGATAGTCCAGCTATCGATGTAACCAGTATCTTGATTGGCGTTATCGTTAACTTGCAGTTTCCACTGACCACTACGTTCTTGACCAGCAGCATTCACAGTGTAGCTCTCAACGATATTGTTGGCAGAACCACCAGTGTTTTTACGCAACTGTGCAGTAGCGCCACTTGGCGCGACCAAAGTCAATGTCAAATCACCAATGTAAGTATGTTTGATATCAACATCTACAGTGATTGAACCTGCATCACCATTACCAGTAACATCAATTGTGCTGGTTACAGTGGTGTTGTCAACGATGTTAACGTTATCAGTGTTGGTGAAACTATCACCCGTTGGCGGTGGAGTTGAACCGTCGTAACTACCCGTTAGGCTAACACCGGTATAAGCGCTGTAACCACGAACCATTACATGGTAAGTACCGTCAGTAGAAGTACCAGTACAGTTTTCAGTGTTGCCACCAACATATGGACGACAATCATAGCTTGAAGTCGTAGGTGCTGAACCAAACTTAACATATAAGTCAGCATCACCAGTACCGCCAGCCATAGCGAAGTTCACGTTAGTCGAACCAGCTGGTACGTCCAAAGTGAACCTCAATGAATCACCAGTAGCGGCGGCTAAACCAGTAACAGCAACGCCATTAACCAATACACCGTCTTCAACTGGTGGTGGAGGTGGAGGTGTCGTAATATTACAACCTGAAGCCAGAGCATCGTACATGCCTTTAGCTTGAACCAGACCGTAACCATAGCTGTTATCACGACCTGCTGAACCTAAATCTTCAGCAGTTGTAACCATAGCGGCACGGATTTGGTCACCAGTACACTGTGGGTAATGACTCCATACCAGAGCAGCTACACCAGAAACGTGAGGTGTCGCCATTGAAGTACCATCCCAGCTTGCATATTGGTTGCCGATGATAGTTGAGTTTACAGCAACACCTGGAGCGGCGATTTCTACTTGAGCATTACGCTGCGAGAAAGAAGCCAAAGATTTGCTTGAGTTGATAGCCGCGACTGACATTACAGAGTCATAAGAAGCAGGGTAAGACAGTGAGGTGTTACCATCGTTACCAGCAGCGGCGATGTTAATCAGACCAGCTTGGGTAGCAGAGATGAACGCATTTTCTTCAGTTTGGCTTGAAGCACCACCACCGATAGACATGCTGATCACGTTAGAGCCAGCAGCACGACATTGGTCGATAGCAGCAACTAAATCTGAACCATAACCCCAGTTACCGGCATTGTTAAAGATTTTAACGTTGTGTACTTTCAACAGACCGCTTGGGTTAACCCCAACAACCCCTTTACCATTGCTGCCTAAACCAGCAATTGTACCTGCAACGTGAGTGCCGTGTGAATGACCCGGCTCCCACCAGTTACCGGTGTCGTTACCAAGACCGTCATTGTCGTCACCAGTGATAATAGAATCAGTGTAAGAAACTAAATCTTCGTGGTTACCGTCATAACCAGTATCAGTGATACAAACAGTCATGTTAGCCGTTTGGCTGTCGCTAACTTGATTAGCTTGAACCATAGAGACACCATAAGGGGAAGATTCAGCCAAAGTTTCGATAGCTTGAGTATTAAAAGAACGAGAAACGGTATCAATCAAGAAGCGTTTTGGATCCGCTTCAACGTAAACAACGTTAGGATCGTTTTTCAACGCTTTAAGTTGGGCGTTGCTCAATACTGCTGCTGCTGCATTTGAGTTGTCCAGGTTTAACAACATTTGTGCACCATGCTTGGCTAAGCTAGCCGCATTTGCAACACGTTGCATGGCGAACAATGAGTTGCCTTTAACACCGGCAGCACGCATTTGTTGCTCTGAACTGTTTTTGAATTTAACGATATAACGTTGAGCTTCATGCTTAGAGGCTTGCTTAGTGACGCTTTGTTCGCCAACCGAAGCCGCCTGAACGGATACTGCACCAATGGCTAATGCGCCGACTACTGCCGTTGCAATTAGATTTATCTTTTTATTAAATGTTTTCATGTTAGATGATTATTCCGCGTTTATTTTAATTATAGTTTAATTATAGTTTAGTTATCTTGTTAACAACTGTTTAAAAGCTGTCTCTCCAAGCGTTGTCAACAGATTACACGAAGCAGATTAAAATGCAACAAAAGAAGCTTTATTTAATAACATAAAATTAACTAAAAATAATAATTAAAAATAAATCTTTATTTAACAATGGGTTAAGTTAGGACGAAAGAAGCTAAATTAAGGGGGAATAATGGGCTTATTGATGTAAAACATAAAAAGTAGCCATTTTTTAACATAAATAGTTCGTTTATAACTGAAACATCTATTTTACATTTGATCTAAAGAATTTATCTGGTTGTTTTGCTTTGGATTAAAAAATGCTTTTTCGGGGATGCCAGAACGCCATCTAACCCTGTTGTAACAGGGTTATTATAAATGTGAATACTTGGGTATATAAGTTCAAGGCGTGGGACTATGCCAGTCGGTTAATGCTGCAAGGCTGAAACGGACATGCTGCATTTCGAGTATCACAAATTGTTGCTGAATTTCAATCACTTCAATCGTGTCATCAATCCACTGATGTTCCTGTATCGTCTTGTTGTTGATTTTTACCCAGCGCTGGTCAGGAGCGGTTGAAAAGATGTGTGCTTCATAGATAAGGTCTGGGATTGTTATTTGCACCGCTAGTGAGAGGTCGGTGATCCGGTCGACATTGCTAAGATATTGGCTGTCAAACTCTTCGCTTTTAAGTATGTCTTCAAGTTTGTCTGCGTTGTTGTTATCTTTACTTTGTTTAACGGCTGCACTGAATTTTTCGAGTAAATCAGAGGAGATATTATCGAGCCTCGGGGGATTGGCCGGATCGGATTTGGTGCGCTTGGCTGTTACCACCAGTTGATTGTCATCAGTAGGGGGGATATACCCAACCATGATTTGCTCAGGGGGTTGTTGTGATACCTTCGCCACTGTGAGCGGTGGGGGAGTTGCTGCTACAACAGTCGGGGTTATTACTGGAGTCGTTAGTGACTGCTGTGCTGGCGTAGCTATTGGCGCTTGAGTTACTGGTACTTGAGCCACTAATGCTGTGTTAGCCGGTACGATGGAAAGTTGATTACCTAGCACAATCCCCAAAATTAGCGTTAATACCAGAGCGAGAACAATCGAAACCCATTTGTAAATATTGACCCCTTCATCCTGATCAAAAGCGGCTGGATGGTACATCATTGGTGGCGAGGCAGGTGACCCATCGCGAGGGGCGTTTTCGCCGGAAGATTTGTTTAGTGCGTCGAGAAGGTATGACATTATTGGTCCATGATTGTTGGTTCAGTTGGTTCAGTTGATTCAGTTGGTTTAGGTGTCGGTGTCGTGACTTCGCTGGCCGGTTGACTAATTTGAGGGATGCTGTTTGCTGGTGTTTCAGGGTTATCAGTAAAAGAAGCCCAAACGAGTCCCAATACGGTGATAACGATAATTATTAAAGGTACTGGTAGCCACTTCCAGTGATTTACCACTGGTGCTTGATCAAAAGCGAGAATTTCACTGGCGGCTTGAATGACTATTTTTTTGGTGACAAACGGTGATTGGCTAGCATAAGCCCCCATTAAAGCCCGATCACTTAACAGGTTGATAAGGCGGGGGATACCATTGGTGATCTGATGAATTTTTGTAATGGCTTTAGGGGCAAACACTGGCCTTTGACAGCCAGCCACGTTGAGCCGGTGTTGCAAATACAAGCCAATTTCTTGTTGGGTTAATGGCAGTAAATGGTAACGAGCGGTGATCCGCTGTGCCAACTGGCGCAACTCCTGACGTTTTAGCAGTTGTTGTAACTCAGGCTGACCTATCAAAATGATCTGCAATAGCTTTTTGGTATTGGTTTCGAGGTTGGTTAATAACCGCAGTTGTTCGAGTACTTCGGTTTTTAGGTGCTGGGCTTCATCGATGATCAGTAGGGTATTTTTGCCAATACTATGATTTTTCAACAACCGGTTTTTAATTTTGTCGGTGAGCATTTTTAAGGTGGCATCGGCGCGTTTAAAGCGAATGTGAAATTCATCACAAATTGTACCGAGCAATTCGAGCTCGGATAAGGTGGGATTAAGGATAAACGCCACTTCGGTATTTTCAGGTAATTGTTCGAGCATACAGCGGGAGACGGTAGTTTTTCCCGTACCCACTTCACCGGTAAGCAGGACAAAACCACCACTGTCGCCGAGTCCATGATTCAAATGAGCCAGCGCCTCTTTGTGACGGTTGCTCATAAATAAATATTGGGGGTTGGGCGAAATCGAAAAAGGTTGCTCGCTTAATCCAAAAAATCCGGTGTACATTAATGCTGTATCCTCTTCATAAAACCCCTTCGCTGGCGATAAAACTAATTAAAACCGCGCCCAGTAGCAAGCGATAAATGACAAAAGGTTTCATGCCTACACGCTCAAGCCAGATTAAAAAGTAATGAATACAAGCATATGCGCTAATAAAAGATAATATAATGCCCATTACGATAGCATCCCAGGGCACCGCAGCATCATTGGTTGCCAGCTTTAATCCGTTATAACCCCCAGCCAGGGCAATGATTGGGATCGACAGTAAAAATGAAAAACGGGCAGCCGATTGACGGTCCAGACCCAGCATTAACCCTGCGGTCATGGTGATCCCCGAACGTGATGTGCCGGGTATTAACGCCATCGCCTGAGCCAGACCAATCATTAATGCGTTTTTAAAGGTGACCTGCTCGATGACTTTAATTTGTTTGGCATTACTGTCAGCCCAGCCTAACAGCAGACCAAAAACAATCGTGGTAGTGGCGATAACCGTCATTGAGCGGGCATAAATTTCGATATAATCTTTGAGCAGCAGTCCTGCCAATCCGGCGGGGATGGTGCCTATAACAATACACCATGCCAAAGTACTGTTGGCGGATTTTTTGCCTTTAAATGACTCAAACCAGGCGATAGTTAGCTGTGTAACGTCTTGGCGAAAATACAGTAAAACGGCTAACAAGGTCCCGACATGCACAGCCACATCAAATGCCAGGCCCTGATCATTCCAGCCCAGCAGTTTGGAGGGTAGAATTAAATGAGCAGAGCTTGAAATTGGCAAAAACTCCGTTAGGCCCTGAATGATCGCTAAAACAATAATTTCTAAAGGGGTCATGCGAATTTTTCCTGTGTGCAGTTGAGTTGCCGATTAAAGGTGACGACCCATAATTTTTGGGTTTGTTGATCATAACCTTGCCATAGTTGCTGGTAGCTCAATCCATTAACCGGGTGTACTTGAGTGGGCGCTATCTCGGCCAGCGGCCACAATACAAAAGCGTTTTTGGTGATCTCATCCCGGGGGATTTGGGCGGGTTGACTAGCGATAATTGTGTCATAGGTCAGCAAGTCTAGGTCCAAAGTGCGGGGGCTGAATTTTTCGCTGCTGGGTTTGCGGCCATTTTGTTGCTCAATACGCTTTAATTGTTTGACCACCTCAGGTAGTGGTAAACCGGTTTGGGCACCAACCACCAGGTTATAAAAGTTCTCACCAGTAAAACCTACTGATTCGCTTTCATAAACCGACGAAACAGACAGCTCACCAAAAGCCGCCTCAAGGGCATCAAGGCCGTTATTGATATGACGCTGTTTGTCGATATTACTGCCGATACTGATATAAATCTGGCTCACGGTTGTTTTTGCCTTGTTATTTTAAACCCGACTGATTGAGCATTTTGAACGGCACCGGGTTTTTGGATGGTGACAGATACCCATTGTGCACCAAAGTCATCAAGCACAATATCGGCGACGATTTGAGCGACGGTTTCAATCAGCTCAAACGTGTTTTGTTCGACATGACGGGTGATGGCATCGCTAACGTTGGCATAATCTATCGTGTCATTAATATTATCGCTGGCAGCGGCATGTGATACATCACTGCTCATTTGCAAGTCAACCAAGAGCTTTTGCTTGATCTTTTTTTCCCAATCATAAACACCAATGGTTGTGCTTAGTGCTAATTGTTGAATAAATAGGATATCCATAAACTTTTCTTAGGTATTTAAGTGCTGGTCGGATAACATAATCAGGGGAAAACCCGTACTCTGTTACATGATTCTTTACCTGGCTGTTTATCTGGCGAGTCGCCAATAAACACCGTCGGCGATTTTAGCGTAATTTTTGAGGATGAGATAGCGTTGTAATGATAATTAATGCGGTGTTGATGACATTGGTGGCTTATTTGCTGGGTTCAATTAGCTCTGCGGTTTTAATTTGTCGTTTGTGGCGCTTACCCGATCCGCGTAAACATGGTTCAAATAACCCCGGAGCGACTAACGTTTATCGTATTGGGGGGGGCGCACCCGCTGCGTTAACCATGATTTTTGATGTGCTTAAAGGCACGCTTCCGGTCTGGAGCGCCTACTTTCTTAAAGTCGAACCGCTTTACCTGGGGATGGTCGCCGTTGCAGCCTGTCTGGGGCATATCTATCCGGTATTTTTCAATTTTAAAGGTGGTAAAGGGGTGGCGACGGCCTTTGGGGCTTTATTACCCATTGGGGCTGGTTTGGTCGGATTGATGGTCGCCACCTGGCTTTTGGTGGTTTGGCTCAGCGGTTATTCGTCTTTAGCGGCAATTGTCGCGGCTGTGATGGCACCGATTTATACCTACTTTCTCAAACCTACCTACACTTTACCGGTACTGATGTTGTCGTTACTGATTTTGATCCGGCACAAAGACAATATTTGCCGCCTGATCAAGGGCACCGAAAGTAAAGTTCGCAAGAATAAGTAACCGTTGTCATTATTTAGCCCCCATTCGACAGTCTAGGAGCTTGTCCGAGAATAGGGCTAGTTCTGAGGGAAAGCTGGTTTGAGATAGTTTTCGCGGTTTTTTCAGGCGAATAGTTTGACTATTTAACTGGAAAAAGCGCGTAAAATAGCCAAATCCAGATTTTCCTCAGTCGAGTCTCATTCTCGGACAGGCTCCTAGGAGCTTGCTCTCACTGACTCTAGGGTATCAAGCGGCCACCTTGGTTTAGCTTTGATGCTCAATCCTACCGTTTGATTTGCTTTAAGGCGTTGCATACCGGCAAAGGCAATCATTGCGCCGTTGTCTGTGCAAAACTCGGTGCGCGGGTAAAATACCTGGCCTTTACGGGTTTGCATCAATTTGTCTAGTTGCGCTCGTAAATAGGTGTTGGCACTGACGCCACCGGCAACGATTAATTGATTAATGCCGGTTTGCTCTAGTGCACGGCGGCATTTGATCACTAAGGTGTCAGCCACTGCTTGTTGAAAGGCATGGGCGATATCGGCGCGGGTTTGCTCATCGTTACCTTGCTCACGGATAGTAATGGAGGCGGCGGTTTTGAGTCCGCTAAAACTAAAGTCTAGACCCGGTTTATTGGTCATTGGACGGGGGAACTTAAACCGTCCGGGCTGACCCTGTTCGGCCATTTTTGCCAACCTTGGGCCACCTGGGTAGTCGAGTCCGAGTAATTTGGCCGTTTTATCAAAAGCTTCACCGGCGGCATCATCAACGGATTCACCTAAAATAGTGTATTCACCAATGTTATCGACCTGGACCAGCATGGTGTGACCACCAGAGACCAATAAGGCAACAAAAGGAAAGTCCGGGATATTTTCTTCGAGCATCGGGGCGAGCAAATGGCCTTCCATATGATGAACTTCGATGGCCGGTTTGCCCCAGGCGTAAGCAAGACTACGGCCAATGGAGGTACCCACAAGTAACGCGCCGACCAAACCAGGACCTGCAGTGTAAGCAATGGCATCAATGTCATCTTTGGTGCAATTGGCTTCTTTTAAGGCGGCTTTGATTAACGGGATGGTTTTTCTGACATGGTCTCTTGAGGCCAATTCAGGCACTACACCGCCGTAGTCGGCATGAACGGCGACTTGAGAATACAGTTGATGGGATAATAATCCCTGTTGTTCGTCATAAATGGCGATCCCTGTTTCATCACAGGAGGTTTCGATACCTAGAATTCGCATATACCGGCTACTCGTTAGGGTGGTGTCTGGTGTCATCGGACGATTTTACCGGGTTAGTTGATGAGCGTCTACAAACAAAATTAACCCTTAAAAACCCTGATGCTGATAACTTGTGAACAGCCTATGCATAAAATGCCAGTTTACCCAAGGTTATTTATCAATTAAGCGACTTTTGTGCTTTACAAATAAACCGCCTTGCGCTTAAAATACGGCACCAATTTTTGACGAAGCAGCTACACTAATTTAATTGCGATTTGTTAATTGTAATTCGAAATTAAGCCGTTAGTTGCTCCGATAAAGTAAATTAATAGACAATTAAATAATCAAGGTGAATTTTTAATGCCGATAGTTAAAGTAAGAGAGAACGAACCGTTTGATATCGCTCTGCGTCGTTTCAAGCGTTCATGTGAAAAAGCGGGTGTTTTGGCAGAAGTGCGTCGTCGTGAGTTCTACGAAAAGCCAACTGCTGAACGTAAGCGTAAAAAAGCGTCAGCTGTTAAGCGTCACTTGAAAAAAGTGTCTCGTGAAACCGCTCGTCGCGTTAGACTTTACTAATCTTATCTTCTTTAATGGAAGGTAAAGTATGAGTCTTACTGAACAACTAAAGCAAGCAATGAAAGATGCCATGAAGGCCAAAGACAAACCACGTCTTGGTGCAATTCGCATGGCATTGGCGGCAGTTAGACAGATAGAAATTGATGAACGCATTACCCTTGATGACACAGCCGTCACAGCGGTATTAACCAAAATGGTTAAGCAGCGTAAAGATTCTATCGAACAATTTCAAAACGCTGGTCGTAATGAATTGGCCGACATTGAAGCCGCTGAAATTAAGGTTATTGAAGGTTTTTTACCTCAACCCTTAAGCGAAGATGAAATAGCAGCCCTGATTGATGCGGCGGTTAGCGAAGTCGATGCCAGTGGTATGCAGGATATGGGTAAGGTCATGGGGTTATTAAAACCCAAGATGTTAGGCCGAGCAGATATGGCCGTTGTAAGCGGTATTATCAAGGCTCGTTTAACAGCCTGAGCACCATAGTCGCAGCGTTAAGCTGATATTGCATTAAACCGTACTCCTCTTTCGAGGGTACGGTTTTGTTCGTTCAGGGATGATAAGAATTCGATATGCAGGAGCATTATATTGATCCGTTTTTTATTGAACAACCACCTCGTTATAAAGGGCTGAAATTGTGGCAGGTTTGATCCCACGTTATTTTATTGATGACATATTGGCCCGAACAGATATCGTCGAGCTGATCGATGGTTATGTGCCATTAAAAAAAGCCGGTAAAAACTATCAGGCTTGTTGTCCATTTCATAACGAAAAATCCCCCTCTTTTTCAGTCAGTGCCGACAAGCAGTTTTATCACTGTTTTGGTTGCGGTATGAGCGGTAATGCGATCACCTTTTTGATGGAGTATGACAAGCTGGAGTTTGTCGAAGCCATTGAAGACCTGGCCCAAAAGCATCATATGGAAGTCCCCACTGAGGACGGCAAAATATTAGCCAAACCCCAGTATTCTAAAGCTGTCATTCAATCAGACTTTGAATTGATGGAGCAGGTTAGCCGCTTTTTCAGGCATCAGTTAAAGCATCACGCCAATTCAAAAACCGTCATTGATTACGTTAAAAACCGGGGACTCTCCGGTGAAGTCGTTAAACAGTTTGGCATCGGCTATTCGCCCAGCGAGTGGGATGGTGCGCTCAAAATGTTTGGCACCAATGATACCTTACGCCAGCAATTACTCGATTTAAAAGTCACCACCGCGAATGATAAGGGTCGCCAGTTTGATTTTTTCCGCGACCGCTTAATGTTCCCTATCCGCAACCGACGGGGTAAAGTCATCGGTTTTGGCGGGCGTATCTTTGGCGAGGGTCAACCCAAATACTTAAACTCACCCGAGACTCGCATTTTTCATAAAGGCTTTGAGCTGTACGGCTTGTACGAAGCCAAACAGTTTGATGACAAGATAACTCAGGTTGTTGTTGTCGAAGGGTATATGGATGTGGTGGCCTTGGCAGAAAAGGGCATTCGTTACGCTGTAGCATCACTTGGCACGTCAACCACCCCAGAGCATTTGCAAATGTTATTTAGAGTGGTCACAAAAGTGATCTTTTGTTATGACGGGGATCGGGCAGGTATTGATGCGGCCTGGCGAGCGTTAGAAAACTCATTGGCGCATTTAAAAGATGGAATAGAACTGACATTCACTTTTTTACCCGCCGGTGAAGACCCGGATACCCTAGTACAAAAAGAGGGCAAAGACGCATTTGAAGTACGTTTAGGCCAAGCAAAATCGTTTAGCCAGTTTTTCTTTGAGCATTTGTTGCAAACCATTGATAGTACCACCGACAGTGGTAAAACGGCTTTGGTAGCGGCGGCTAAATCCTTGATTGAAAAAATTCCCAGTGAGTTTTTCCGCGATATCATTTTGGACAAACTGGCAATGATTGTTGGCCGTGAAAGGAGCCAACTTGAGCGGTATTTTACCGCACTGCCAAAAACCGCGCCTGCTCAGGGCAATAAAATGAAGCTGACGCCGATGCGTCGAGCGATTGGTTTGCTGGTACAACACCCTAATTTAGCGAATGAGATCCCTCTGAATTCGGCTTATGAAAATATTGATATGCCCGGTTTTGGTCTATTGTTCAATATTCAAAAAGCCATTATCCAGATGGTTAATGCTACCACCGCACAAGTCATTGAAACCTATCGTGATACCAAGGAAGGGGCTTATATTAGCCGTCTGGCCAGTTGGGATCATATGGTCAACGATGAGTTGCTGGTTGATGAGTTTAAGACCACGATACGTTTTGTTGAGGACAAATACCTTAACCAGCGTGCCGAGCAATTGTTGCTAAAAGCCAAAACGTCAACCATGACCGCCGTTGAGCGTAAAGAATATCAAACGTTGGTTGTTGCGCTGGATAAAAGGAAAAATAACTAAGCTGTTAAACCATCAAGTGGATATCGAAGCTGCCAATGCAGACCTCGATACCTGGTGTATCGAGATCCTCTAAGTGCCCTGTCAAATCAACGCATAAACATTTTCAACACCAGCTTTAACAATGACTTGTGATAAGGCGGGTGAATAAACTGCACCGAATTAAATCGTCCTTTGGCATGAACACTACGGGCTTTGGAGAAGGTTTTAAAGCCTTCACGGCCATGATAATGACCCATACCAGAGGGACCGATACCACCGGCAGGCAAATCTTTTTGACCAAAGTGTAATACCGTATCATTGATAGTTACACCACCAGAGTGGGTATTGTTGAGCACTTTTTGCTGCCATTTTTTGTCAAAGCTCATGATGTACAAGGCCAGTGGACGTGGTCGCTCCTGAACATAAGCAATTGCTTGCTCGACATTGTCATAACCTATGATGGGCAACAACGGGCCAAAAATCTCCTGCTGTAATAATTGATTGTCCGGTTT
>JBLHHD010000016.1:0-16136 GCA_047614605.1 Alteromonadaceae bacterium | reverse complement strand
AATGCCTTGAATGATAAAGGATATTTATTCTTAGGAGCCTCTGAGTCCATGTCAGGATTGAGTGATCGTTTCAATATGGTCCGTTGTAACCCCGGTATTATTTACCAAAAGAAATAACCCTTTTTTTATAATTATTCCTCCCCTATACAGATTGGCCTGTTAATTGCTTAATACCATTTAAGTAATTTTTTTGAGGCTGATTTTATGTCGTTTAGTTTAGATAAGGCATTTGGTATCCATGTCAACACCATTGTTGCCCGTGGTCGGCGTGCAGAGGTTTTGGCAAATAATATTGCCAATGCTGATACCCCCAATTTTAAAGCCAAAGATCTTGATTTTCAGCAGGTAATGAAAAGAGCTAGCTCCAAACAGTCCGTTCATATCGCCACCACTCATGAAAAACACTTCAAAATAGCGGCTTCAGGGCAAAGTGACACCTTTTATATTACGCCAGATCAGCCGGACACAGGTGATGGGAACACCGTTGATATTCAGGTGGAAAGGAACAAATTTCTTCAAAACTCAATGGAATATCAGGCAAGCCTGCGCTTCTTAACTGGCCGTATTTCAGGTTTGAAAAAAGCCATAACAGGACAGTAACATTTTACGGGTTAGTAACACTTACCGGGAGAGAGAGCATTATGAGTCTATATAACGTATTTAATATTGCCGGGTCAGGTATGAGTGCTCAGTCACTGAGACTTAATACCACGGCAAGTAATATTGCCAATGCCAATACCGTATCAAGCAGTGTCGATAAAACTTATCGGGCAAGACAACCGGTATTTGCCGCTGAGTTGACAAAAGCTGCCGGAGCGCAATATGGGCAATCTGCCGGGGTTAAAGTGCTCGGAGTCGTGGAAAGTGAAGCGCCTTTGAATATTGAGTATTCACCGAATCATCCACAGGCTGATAAAGATGGCTATATCTATAAACCTAATGTCAACATTATGGAAGAAATGGCTAATATGATCTCATCTTCGAGAACTTATCAGACCAATGTGCAGGTAGCGGATGCCGCTAAGCAAATGTTGGCTAAAACATTGCAGTTAGGTCAGCGTTAAATAACGATAGTTAATGGGGAAGTCTTGCAGGTTATTGACACCTCTTTGGTTATTTACATTTAGTCGCGCTTGTTAAAATAAGCAACTCATGTCCAGCTCGAACACGATGAGGAGGGTCTATTTAACAAACGTATAGGGGCATAACCCCAAATATTTAAGCGCTTATTATTTAAGTCGGTTATTGATAGATCATTGAGGTGAAGACAGTGGATCCATTAGGTAGCAACAGCATATTAGATGGCTTGGGAACCAACCCAACGCCTGCGGTACCAACATCTGATCCTAATCAGGCGTTAAAACAGGCTGACTTTTTTGCCCTGTTGACTCAGCAACTCTCTTATCAGGATCCGACCAAGCCGGTAGAGAATGATCAAATGATATCGCAGATGACCAGCTTTACCATGGCTGACGGTATTTCATCAATGAATGAGAGCTTCGCTGATTTTGCCGCTTCAATGACATCAAATCAGGCTTTACAGGCATCTTCTTTAGTAGGACAGCAAGTTTTAGTTCCTGGTGATGTTGCGGCTATCGAAGGGGAGGGCGGTACGTCTGGTGCGTTTAGCATACCTCAATCAGTACAAAGCCTTCAGGTGAGAATTGAAGATGGTGCAGGGCAGTTAATTCGTACTATCGAGATGGGTAACTTGCCTCCCGGAAAGCATCGTTTTGCGTGGGATGGACTTGATAACAACGGCAATCGGGTTGAAGAGGGTCAGTACAAAATTAATGCACAAGGTTCTATGGGCAATGAGGGGACTACCTTTCCGGTATCTACCTATGCTCATGTTCAAAGTGTCAGCATTGGTGCCAATGGTACCGGGCTGAGCATCAATACCAATCTGGGATCAGTGAAACTGGCAGAAGTCGAAGAGATTGGTGAAGGGTAAATCTGGAACTTAAAACCACTCCTGTTTGACAAGTGAGTCACAGAGTTGGCATTTTTAACGCCAGAGTAAATTTTAAAAACACATCGCGGTAAAGCGAATAACGAGGTAGATTATGAGTTTTGGTATAGCACTAAGCGGTATCGCCGCCGCCCAAAAAGATTTGGATGCGACGGCCAACAACATTTCCAATGTCAGTACAACGGGGTTTAAAGAATCCCGGGCTGAGTTTGCCAATGTATATGCATCGTCCATTTTCAGTTCAGGCAAAACTAAAGTAGGCGACGGTGTAGCGACAGCTCAGATTGCACAGCAGTTTCATCAGGGGGCTTTGCAGTTTACTAATAACTCTCTGGATTTGGCGATCACTGGTGATGGCTTTTATGCCATGACACCGGAGTTGGCCTCAAGGGATATGACATTTACCCGTGCTGGTGCATTTAAGCTTAATAAAGATAATTTTATTGTCGATTCTCAGGGCAATTTTTTGCAGGGTTTTCAAACGGATCCAGGTACTGGTAATACAACCTCGGTCAGTTTAACCACCACTCAGCCTATTCAGATACCAGATTCAGCGGGGGCACCGCGTTCTACCACCAATATCTATTTATCAATGAATCTTGATTCACGTTTGACACCACCATTAGTTACGCCTTTTAATCCGTCTGATATCGCCACTTACAGTTCGTCCACATCAACGACTATCTACGATAGTCTCGGTGAAGCGCATGTATTAGGGGCCTATTTTGCTAAGACGGCTGTTGCTAATCAGTGGGATGTGCATTACACGATTGACGGAGTAAATTTATCAGGAGTGGCGGGCTCTGGTGTTGCCATACCAGCTGCTACTATTAACTTTACTTCTGATGGACAACCAAATCCTAATCCATTACCAAATACACCATTCACTGGTGGACCTGCTACTGGTATTACCAACGTGCTCTCAAATGGTGCTGAGTTTCCGGTGACTATGCAGTTTAATTACCGTGACAGTGCCGGTACTAAAACACCCACTCAGTTTGCTTCTAAATTTGAAGTGAATAATCTTGAGCAAGATGGTGCAACGGTTGGCCGATTGACCGGGATTGATATAAATGCTTCGGGTAAGATTGTTGCATCATACAGTAATGGTGATTCATCCTTCCTTGGTCAAATAGCAGTTGCCCGTTTTGGCAATGTTCAGGGGTTACGTCAGGTGGGCAATACGGCCTGGAAAAAGAGTCTTGATTCTGGTGAGCCACTGGCAGGGGAGGCAAATACGGGTACCTTTGGTAGTATTAACTCCTCAGCGCTTGAAGCATCCAATGTTAACCTGACCAATGAACTGGTTAACTTGATAGCCGCGCAAAGAAACTTCCAGGCTAACTCAAGGGCACTCGAAGTTAACAGTACATTACAACAAACCGTATTACAGATCCGCTAGGTTTATTTTTGACGCTCTTTTGTCGGTTTTTTATTATCGACAAAAGGGCACCGATCAAATAGGGTAACACTTTGATGCGCATGGTAGGAGCGCCGTCTCGTCGCGAATGTTGACAAAGTCAACACAATCGCTGCGTTTTCGACGAAGTTAGCGGCGCGGAGGTCGTTCCTACCATAAACAAAACTGTTACCCTAAATTGCGTGATATGGTCAGAGCCGACAAAAGAGCGTAAAAGATCCTTTTTCAAGTCAAAGCGATCTTTTATATTGACCACATCAGTCCTTATTAAACATCTACAAAAACATGCAATTCATTGACTTTATTCATATTTATTTTAATCTCCTTCCTTGTTAAGTGCAAGCCAACTGCCTGCTCTTCAGCCGAAAAACATCTGGCACCCTACTTGCAATACCCTGTGTATAGTCAATTAAGCGTCACCCAACACGAGAGGTCAGTTATGGATCGTATGCTATATATAGCCGCCAGTGGAGCCAAGCAAAACCTTAATGCCATATCCATTAGCGCTAATAACCTGGCTAATGTAAAAACCAATGGCTTTAAAGCGGATATGGAACAAGCCCGTTCAATGCAGGCTTTTGGTGAAGGGATGCCAACCAGGGTATTTGCCATGACAGAAATACCTAGTCAAAACTTTGACGGGGGCGCTTTAATGAACACTGACAGGGATTTGGATATCGCTGTTGAGGGTAAAGGTTGGATTGCGGTTCAGGATGCCGATGGTAATGAAGCTTATACTCGTAAAGGTAGCTTGCAAATAACTAAAAATGGTACTCTGGAAACTGCTGATGGTTTGATGGTCATGGGAGATGGTGGTCCAATCACTTTACCTGTGCCATTAGAGAAGGTCGAAATAGGCAGAGATGGCACAATCACAGTGTTGCCATTAGGTGCACCAGCAGAAGCCTTAGAAGATATAGATCGGATTAAACTGGTTAACCCCGGCAACCCGGATATTACTAAAGGCAAAGACGGTTTGTTTCGTCGCAAAGATGGCGAGACCGAAGATGCCGATGCTGATATCACCATCGTTAGTGGGGTATTGGAAACCAGTAACGTTAATGCGGTTGGCGAAATGACTAACCTCATCAGTATTCAGCGACAGTTTGAAATGCAGGTCAAGATGATGAAGGCTGCTGAGGAAAACGACCAGCAGCATAACCAGATTTTTCGTGTTGTTTAGCAACTATTAACCGGAGGTGACTTATGCACCCAGCATTATGGATCAGTAAAACAGGCTTAGATGCCCAGCAAAGAGATATCTCGGTGATCTCTAATAACTTGGCAAATGCCAGCACCGTCGGTTTTAAAAAGAGCCGTACTGTTTTTGAGGACCTTCTTTATCAAAATGTCAACCAACCTGGTGGACGTTCATCAGCCGATACCGAATTACCGAATGGCTTAATGTTAGGCGCGGGTACCAAAGTGGTGGCGACGCAAAAGAACTTTTCTCAGGGTAATATGCTGACCACCGAAAATCCGTTGGACGTCATGATACAGGGCAAGGGCTTTTTTGAAATCCTACAACCAGACGGCACCATTGCCTATAGCCGTAGTGGTCAGTTCACTACCGATGAAACAGGGCAGATAGTGACATCTGGTGCAGGTTTTCCGTTACAGCCAAGTATTACAGTACCGGCAGATGCCCAGGCGGTGACCATTTCGCAGGATGGCCAAGTGTCGGTAAGGGTCAGAGGGACGGCTGATAATGTTAATGTCGGTCAGATCACTATTTCGAGCTTTATTAATCCGGCAGGTATGGAGCCGATTGGTCAAAACCTTTATACCGAGACTGCGGTTAGTGGTGCTCCAGTGCAAGGGACGCCAGGATTGGAAGGATTAGGAACTGTGGTTCAGGGCGCATTGGAAACATCCAATGTTAACGTTACAGAAGAGCTGGTCAATCTGATTGAAAGTCAGCGGGTTTATGAAATGAACTCGAAAGTTATCTCGTCGATTGATCAGATGCTTGGTACCGCAATTCAGCAGTTATAATTAGTGTCCAACTAGAAACCGCATTAGCAGTAAGACTTATTAATTAAAAGGGGGGGGGGGTTGCAATGAAATCTATATTATTGGTAACTACGGTGACACTAAGTACGCTATTAGTTGGTTGTACTGCAACGGCACCTGAGCCTATGTATGACAGTGTCTTTTTTGAACCTGTTGTGCCAGAAGCACCAGCAGATGAAATTGTTCCTACTGGTTCGCTGTTTAGAGCATCATTAGTCAACAACCTTTATTCTGATTCTAAAGCCAGACGGGTCGGGGACATTATCACGATCACTTTGCAAGAAAATACCCAGGCCACTAAAAAAGCCAAAAATGAATATGGTAGTGAAGCAACCAATACCGTTAATCCGATCACCGGTTTTGGCGGTTTGCCGATTAAACACGGTAATCGGGCTATTCAGTTTGGTTTAGATGCCTCTAATGACTTTAAAGGTGATTCAAAAGCAGACCAAAGTAACAGTTTATCAGGTAGTGTTTCAGTTAATGTCTTACGGGTTTATCCCAATGGTAACCTGATGATCCGAGGTGAGAAGTGGATTAGACTTAATACAGGTCGAGAATATATCCGCCTGACTGGTGTCATAAGGCAGCAGGATATTGGTGCAGACAATACCATCGTTTCAACCAAAGTAGCCAATGCCAAGATTGAATATAGCGGTACTGGAAGCTTTCACCGGGGACAGCAACCAGGCTGGTTCTCTAAGTTTTTCACCAGTGCTTGGTGGCCATTCTAACTCATTAGCCACTTTGGTTTATTCATTATAGGAGAAAGTCATGAACCGTTTTATTCAATTGTTTACGTTGCTGAGTCTGTTGGCTTTTAGCCAGCAAGCTTGTGCCGTCAGGGTTAAAGATGTCGCCGATATTGAAGGGGTCCGTTCGAATCAGCTGCTGGGTTATGGTTTGGTTGTCGGTTTACCGGGTTTAGGTGAGAGTAGCCCTTTTACTGAACAAAGTTTTAAAATGATGCTGGCTAATTTTGGCATTGCCATGCCAGCCGGGGTTAAGCCAAAAATCAAAAATGTCGCCGCTGTTGCCGTTCATGCAGATTTACCAGCATTTGCCAAACCTGGACAAAAAATTGATATTACAGTTTCTTCTATCGGCAGTGCACAAAGCCTTAAAGGCGGTACTTTAATACAGACTTTTCTTAAAGGGCTGGATGGTGAAGTCTACGCTATTGCCCAAGGTAGTCTGGTAGTTGGTGGTTTGGGCGCTGAGGGATTGGATGGCTCCAGAATTATCATCAATACCCCAACGGTTGGGCGTATTTCTAACGGCGCGATTATAGAACGGGCAATTGCCAGCCCATTTAGTCAGGGCGATTATATTACCTTCAATTTACGTCAACCCGATTTTACTACTGTTAAGCGTTTGGCTGATACGATCAATAAAATGTTTGGTGGCAGTGTTGATGCTCAGGTGGCGACTCCGTTTGATTCGGTATCGGTCAGAGTGACTGCACCCAGAGATATTGCAAAGCGGATCTCTTATCTGTCAATTTTGGAAAATTTGGAGTTCGAACCGGCTGACAGCTCAGCCAAGATTATTGTTAACTCCCGTACAGGCACGATAGTGATTGGTAAAAACGTCAGGCTCTTACCGGCTGCTATTACTCACGGTAATTTGACAGTCACAATTACCGAGGATCTTCAAGTGACTCAACCGGATGCATTTACCGCAGGAGAAACGGTTGTCAACGACCGTTCAATTGTTGATGTATCGGTGGATGATACGCGAATGTTTGTGTTTGAACCGGGGGTTAATCTTAATGAGCTAGTTCGGGCAGTTAATGAGGTGGGTGCAGCGCCTGGTGATCTAATGGCTATTTTGGAGGCACTGAAGGAAGCGGGTGCTATCCATGGCGAACTGATTATTATATAAGGGGAAATGGTGATGGATAAGTTAGCACAAGCCACAGAGCAAGCGAATAACTACTACGACTTTGCCGGGTTGGATAAACTGCGTTCATCCTCACCAGATGATAAAGTCGCGTTAAAAGCAGCGGCTAAACAATTTGAGTCAATTTTTACCAAGATGTTACTCACCAGTATGCGTAAAGCCAGTGAAGTACTTGAGTCAGACAGTCCTTTTAATAGTCAATCAACCAAATTTTACCGTGATATGCATGATCAACAACTGGTAGCCAATATTGCTGAAACTGGCGGTCTGGGTTTGGCTGATATGATGATGGAACAATTAGGCGGCACTAATCCGAACTATAAACCCGCGTCAATCATACGATCTGATGGGGGGCTTAAAGGGTTACAGAGCGATTCGGACAAGTCTAATGCCAAACAAGGGCTTGATTTTAAAATGCCTGACGTTAAAGACCTGGATCCTAAAATGATGAGCCGACAACAGCATATCACTCAAAGTGCTTCTCAAAGTACCTCACCAGTGTCAGAAAAAGACCGTTTGTTTGATAGCCCCATCAGCTTTATTAAAGGTTTGTTACCCCACGCCAAAAAAGTGGCGGCAAATAAGGGGATGGAACCATTGATGTTGGTCGCCCAAGCCGCGTTGGAAACCGGTTGGGGGCAAAAAGTGATCAAAAAACAAGATGGTTCGAGTAGCTTCAATTTGTTTGGTATTAAAGCAGATTCACGCTGGGAAGGGGAAAAAGCCAAAGTACAAACACTTGAATATAAAGATGGTGTGGCGAAAAAAGAAAATGCATTCTTCAGAGCCTATGGTTCACTGGAGGAGAGTGTTAAAGATTATTTTGATTTTTTGTCATCAGACGGTCGTTATAAAGAAGCGATGGATAATGTTAATGATCCGCAAAAATACTTTAAGGCCTTACAGGCGGCAGGTTATGCCACGGATCCTAATTACGCTAAAAAGGTGGTGAACATCTTAAATGGCAAGGTTTTTGCTGAGGTTAAGAACAGCGAAACTCAGGGTAAAGGTGAGTAGTCAAATGAAGCGGATAACGAGTGGTAAGATAGGCGGGTATTCCCATGGCTGATATGCTTCAAATTGGTACCTCCGGTATCATGGCCACTAGTTTATTGTTAGAAACTGCAGGTCACAATATAGCGAACGTTAACACCCCAGGCCATGTGCTTGAGCGGGTTGAGCTTTCGGCTTCTCCCTTTGGTGGTATTGGTGGCTCTGCTGTTAACCGGGTTGTCAGTGAGTTTGCGCAGCGACAAATGCGTCGAGATACTGCCAGTCACAGCTTCTATGAACAGTTTGTCAATGAAGCGATGCGGGTTGATACCTTATTTGCTGGTACTGCCAATAGTGTAGCGACTTCTATGGATGGTTTCTTTCAGCGTTTACAGGGCGCATCAGATGATCCTTCATCTATAGCAGCAAGGCAGTTGGTGGTCAGTGAAGCCGAGGGGATGTTGGGGACTTTTAACACTCTTAATAGCTTAGTACTTGACCAGGCAACGACCATCAATGAGCAGCTTGATATATTCACCAACGAAACCAACACCCTTATTCAAAACATTGCCCGGCTCAATAAAAGCGTTACCGGCTTAGGTATTGCCAATGCTTCGGCTCCACCTAATGCGTTATTGAGTGAGCGGGATGAATCATTACGTAAATTATCTGAGTTAATTGAAATCAATACCCTTGATGGACAGCAAGGAGAGAAACTGGTTTTTCTCAATACTGGTCAATCGCTGATATTAAAAGATGGTGATTTCTCTTTGTTTTCAATTAACGGCAACCCGGATCCTAATCGAAAAGATTTGCAGCTAGGGTTAAGTACCAATTCAAGCCTTACTGTGGGTATGGAAGCGAATAAAGTAGGCTCTAAAATTGGCGGTTTGTTGCAGTTTCGTCAGGAGGTATTAGAGCCTACCCAAAACCGTCTGGGGCAGTTGGCCTTGGCGTTAACCGATGCCTTTAATGAGCAAAATAAACTGGGAATGGATGCTGATGGAGAAGTTGGCGCTAATCTGTTTCAGTTACCAACGACCTCTGCATCTGGGTATGCTGCAAATACGGGGCCCTCTGTTAACGTTACTTCTATTGTAGAACCAGGTAAAGGGGGTGAACTAACGTCATCAGACTTTCAGATAATTTATAACCCTGTAGCACCAGCCGCTGCTGGAAATAACTTTGTGATCAATGCCCTGGATGAACAAGGCGCTGTGGTTGCTGGATCGCAAAAAATTCTCAATGTACCTGCTGCTTTTCCCATTACCTTTGATTCAACTAATAGCCCAGGTGGAAATTTGTTTGGTTTGAGCATTACGATTGATGCCGTACCTAATGATACTAATGAGTTTTTACTTAAGCCTGTTGGCAATGCTGCGAGTACTATCGGGCTCAACTCATTTCGTCCTGAGGATATTGCTTTGGCCGCGCCGATAAGAACTGAAGCCGAACTGAGTAACTTGGGTAATGGGGTGATCAGTGAAGGAACTGTAAATAATACCAATACCGCCACATCCAACTTCACCGCACCGGGTGGGCTGACTAATGATCCGGTATTTGTTTTGTATAATGGGGGTAATGCATTTACCATTTATGATTCAGATCCACGTTTGGGGCCTGCTGCAATACTAGGCTCGACAGGGGCAATGGCACCGGGACAACTTAATGATATCATGGCGGCGGGTGGTCCCCTTACTGCAGGTTTTGGTTACGACTTTAGTATCACGGGAACCCCCCAAACTAATGATGTTTTCACTGTCAGTTATAATACCAGTGGTTTTAATGATAACCGTAATGGTTTGAAGCTAGCGGGGTTGCAAGGAGATGAGTTGATGAGAAAAAATGTAGTTTCTACCGCAGCGGCCGATAATACATTAACATTCCATGAAGCATATGCCCGTTTGGTCAGTGTTGTTGGGGAAAAAACAGCCCGGGCCAGGAGTTCAGAAGTCGCCTTTGAGGCTCTATTAGATCAATCTACTGGGTGGCATCAATCCATTTCTGGTGTAAACTTAGATGAAGAAGCAGCTAATTTAGTTAGGTTTCAACAAGCATATTCCGCAGCAGCCAGGGTTATCTCTGTTGCACAAACAACGTTTGAAACGCTGCTTAGCGCAGTAAGGTAATAAGGTAAATGGTATGAGGTTAATGTTATGAGGTTATCGACCAATCAGATTTTTAATCAGGGGGTTAAAGGTATTCTTGATACCCAAGCTCGACTAACCAAAGCACAGGACCGGCTTACCAATCAAACCAAATTATTAACCCCTTCTGATGATCCAGCGGCTACCGCTCAGGTATTACGATTAAACGAACGCATCGAACTTACCAAACAATATGAAGCCAATGGTGTCATTCTTGAAAACCATCTTAACGCTGAAGAAGTTTCAATGAATGGTATAAAAACGGCACTGGACAGAGCAAAAGTATTGGTGATCCAGGCGGGCAGTGGTTCGTTAACGGATTCAGACAGAGTGGGTATAAGTTTCGAAATTGCCAGTATTCGTGATGAGGTGTTTGATTTAATGAACACCAGAAATGCCGGAGGCGATTATATTTTTTCTGGTTTTCAGTCAAATAAGCAACCCTTTGAATATAATCAGGCGACTAATGTTTATGATTACAAAGGTGATGAAGGGGAGCTTAAGATACAGATTTCTGCATCAGTAAAATTATCTGCTGGTGATAACGGTAAAAGATTGTTTGAGGATGTTGATGACCGACTTAAACCCGTTAATGGGGTTGTTTCTGCTGGTGCTGGTACTTCTGCTTCAGTGGCTGTCGAAAGTCAGGGGCAGTTTGATGATTTTCACAAACAAAACTTTGATCCAGTGACGCCTGCCAATAACACCTATAATATGGTGCTCACAGCAGGTGCTCCTGATAGCTATCAGATAACAAAAAATGGTGCTGCTTTGGTTCCGGCTGTAACAGGTCAATATAATCCTGGCTCCGGGGTGAACTTTCAGGGCCTGAATATTCAGGTGGCTGGTAACGGCGTACCAGGACAGATTGATTTTACCTTATCTACTCCGGGCAAAAAAAATATTGCCACTACGTTAAATGATTTGTTTGATTCACTTAATAAAGGTGGTGGATTTACCCCGGCGCTAAAAAGTTCTTTAAGGGATGCTTTGACTCAAACTACTAATGCCGCTGGACAAATCGCTACTGTTCAGGCTTCTTTGGGTGGACGTTTAAATGTAGTTGATAGTATTTTGGCCTCTAACCTTGAAATTAACCATGCCAATCAAAAAGCGCGATCGGATTTAGCCGAAGTCGACTATGCCGAAGCGGTCACTGAGTTGATGAAAGAAGAATCGGCATTAGAAGCTGCTCAAGCGACTTTTGGCCGGGTCAGCCGTTTAAGTTTATTTGACTTCATTCGCTAATCGCTAATCGCTAATCCCCAAATCCTATCTCAAATATTCATTTATTATCATGGACCAGCTTAAAATTTGTGGCGCTTTACTCACACTTTACTTTTTGTTTCATGTAGCGCTGCCTTATTCACGTAGCATTATTCGTTGTCTTGTTTTTATTTTGGGTTTTTGTGGTGTGGTTGGAACATTGTGGCGTTGCGGCGTTTCGATGCTTCAATGCTTCAATGGGAGTCATGCAATTATAAAGGTTTGAGTGATTGTCCGGTTTTGACTTGCAGGAGTATTATGTCGATCATGTGGTGCCGCGAATGATTATTATCAAGTGCTCATGACTGTCAAACGGTGTGCGGCCCCAGCGTCAATCCATAAAAAATTAAATTGATTTTCCGTTTAGGGAAATTCATTATGCTTGATTAATGTGTACAGAGTGTTAATTAAAAGTAAACTGTAGATAGGCACCAAAATCTTAAAAAAATTGACAAAAAAATAAAATAAAACTAAAGTTTTTAAACTTGACGCCGATAAGATAGTACAGGATATTTCGTAAACTACTACTTTTGGCCACTTCAGTTAAAAAATCAAACAAAGCGGCAATAATTGCCACTTTCTCCTAAAGTTCTTCACTTCATTGCCGATACCTTAGATAGCTTAATAAAAGCTTGAGCCTAGATACCATTTATGGTGCTCGGCGAAGGTTGTTAAGTATCTATGCATTATTTGGCATAGTGTCATCAGGCTAGTTTCCACAGAACCGGCCCGGCGCTGTTCAAATAGGAATATAGAATGGGTTTATTATCTGCTATGTGCAGCTTGATGCTTAATTGGTATTGCGTTCAGAGGCTATCGTCTTTTGCGCTGCCAATGAAAGCGAGGCTAAACTAAAGAGGATATGCGACCTGCTATAAAATTGGGTTAACCGTCACCGGATTACCAACTGCTCCACAGGTAGTTATGCATCAGGTTTGGTTAATGTATTGACAGCTAAGGATCAGCAAATCCGAAAATTTGCTTAACAGAGGTTTTATTTTGTAATTGTGCAGTTAATACGGCAAAGAAGTGCCAAATGAATGCTGAAAAATGACAGAGGTGGCAATAGTTTGCCTGTGTCTGTAGGAAAGAGATCAATGGACTCAGTATAGAAGGGCTCGCTTTTTCATTAAAGCCAGGATCTCGTAGATGACCAGGGAAGGGTACGTTCATGGATGCAGGCACAAGACTTTGGGTGTTTAGGTACTCGTGATTGTGCCGAAATTATAGTTAGGTTATTTGCCAGGCCATTTTTTAGGGGCTAAAGCGATGATCCTGATCCTGATAATATCGGTCAGTCAATCGGAATTTTTACGTACAATGATTATAAAGTTTTGATTTAATTGAATTTTAGGAAACCACAATGCATAGGGTATAACGACATTCGTTAGCACATATAAAGGAATTTAGGGTAACTCCTGAGAGGAAAAAATCCTGTCAGGTCTAATCAATAGCACGGGAGACTTTAGCTATGGCTTTATTTGTCAACACTAACGTATCGAGCTTAAATGCTCAAAGACAGATGCTTAATTCAGGCAATGAGCTTGATACCGCGTTTCAGCGGTTGTCATCAGGTTTAAGAATTAACAGTGCCAAAGACGATTCGGCTGGTTTGCAGATTTCAGATCGATTGACATCACAAATCCAAGGGTTGGAACAGGGTAACCGAAATGCCAATGATGGTATTTCTCTGTCGCAAACCGCAGAGGGTTCACTAGATGAAATGACTAATATGTACCAGCGAATGCGAACGCTGGCGGCACAAGCGTCAAATGGTTCAAACACCGTCCAGGACAGGGCTGCGCTGCAGTTGGAAATGCGGGCATTGGGTGGCGAAGTCAACCGGATAGCCAGTGATACCACCTTTGCTGGCACCAATTTGCTTGATGGTTCTTTTACAGCAGAG
Organism: Alteromonadaceae bacterium; assembly: GCA_047614605.1. Taxonomy (GTDB): domain Bacteria; phylum Pseudomonadota; class Gammaproteobacteria; order Enterobacterales; family Alteromonadaceae; genus JABSOG01. Next base: position 2,517 of record JBLHHD010000016.1, on the reverse strand, counting down.
TTTCAGGTAGGTGCAAATTCTGGTCAGGTGATCAGTATGACAATGACAGGGATCATGAGTTTTGATGGCACTAATTTAAGTGTCGGTGATTTCTCAATGAGTGAGTTAGCAGTATCAGCAAGTAATATTACAGGAACCGGGGGTGGCGCATCAGTTGCGTTTGCTAATTTAAGTACAATGTCATTTACTTCGGTGGACAAAGCACAATCCATGTTAGGTGCGGTCGATGCAATGATCGGTGCAATTGATGCCAAACGAGCTGAGCTTGGTGCGGTACAAAATCGGTTTTCATCAACTATCCGAAATCAGGAAAATATCAAGGAGAACTTATCGGCTGCACGTTCACGGATAAGAGACACTGACTTTGCTGCAGAAACGGCGGCTTTAACCAAAGCGCAAATTTTACAGCAAGCCAGTAGTACGATTTTATCTCAGGCTAACCAGCGTCCACAGGCAGCGTTATCTCTATTAGGCTAGAGGGTAGACCTGGTTCGTTAGTTGCTTGAGCTATAAACCCGCTTCAGCGCTTGTTCTCTATTGGAGTAGAGAGTAGAGCCAATGAAGTGTTTAAAGTGATAGTAGTTGGATAAAGCTGGATAAACAACGGAGGCCATGTTGTTAGTCCAATGATGTCCGGTTAGTTAAATAGGTTTATTCGGGTAAACCTGTTTAACGACCGCCGGCTATCTTGATAACTATCATTAAATTGTTTCTTTGACGGCTTTTACAACTAAGAAGAAATGCATGAATCAGGCCAATGAGGGGGTTTTAAGGTGAATTTGTAAAATAATTTAAATTAATTTAAAAAGTCTATATTTCAGTGTTTACGCACTCCCCAGCACATTTACGCTCTGTAAATTGATGTTTACTTTCGTTTTTCTAGTCTTTTTAGCTAAAGAAAATTTTATTATCGCCGATAAAATTTTCAAGCTGACACGAGACAACAACATAATAAATGATGTCGGCATACACCATAAAAGCTAATGTTTAGGAGAAAGAAAATGGGCTTATTTGTTAACACTAATGTATCAAGTTTAAATGCACAACGTCAGTTATTAAACTCAGGCGGCGATCTGGATACAGCGTTCCAACGTTTATCTTCAGGTCTTCGAATCAACAGCGCTAAAGATGACGCTGCAGGACTACAAATCAGTGACCGTCTGACATCACAGATTCAGGGATTAGAGCAAGGTAACCGAAATGCTAATGATGGTATTTCATTGGCTCAAACCGCTGAGGGTGCGTTAGATGAAATGACTAACATGTACCAACGGATCAGAACACTATCTGCCCAGGCAGCTAATGGTTCAAATACTATTCAGGACAGAGCAGCATTGCAATTGGAAATGCGTCAGTTGGGTTCAGAAATCAACCGTATCGCTACTGATACTACGTTTGGTGGAACTAATTTACTGGATGGTACTTTTAATGCGGAATTTCAGGTAGGTGCCGATTCAGGTCAGGTTATCAGTATGACAATGACAGGTATCATGAGCTTTGATGGCACTAGCTTAAGTGTATCTGACTTCTCAATGAGCAATCTGTCAGCATCAGCTAGTAACATCACTGGTGTTGGTTCTGGCGCATCAGTTGCCTTTGGTAATTTGAGTGCAATGTCATTTACTTCGGTAGATAAAGCACAGTCTATGTTGGGCGCAGTAGATGCGATGATTGGAGCGATTGATTCTAAAAGGGCAGAGCTTGGTGCGGTACAAAACCGTTTCGGTTCAACTATTCGAAACCAGGTCAATATCATGGAAAACCTGTCATCAGCACGGTCAAGAATGAGAGATGCTGACTTTGCAACTGAAACGGCTAATTTGACCAGAGCACAGATTTTACAACAGGCCAGCAGTACTATTTTGAGTCAGGCCAACCAGCGTCCACAAGCCGCTTTGTCACTACTACAAGGTTAAGGGCAAGGGCCAGCTAAATAGCAGGGCAAGTTAACCGAATGAAACGGCAAGACCAATAGTATTTGGGTCAACAGTGAGTTGACCGGTATTTTAGGACAATGGATTTAACGAGTTTACACCTTCTTTCCCCTGAGCTGATGCTCCTTAGGCCACAGAAGTCTGGCCACTTTTCTCCCTTGCCAAAGCAAGGTCGATGGTAAAAGTGGCAACGCATAAGCTAGTGATGAAGGCTGACAAACCAAGAACCGCGAAGTAGGTCGGTACTGTTGGTCAGAAAAGTAAACCGTAAAGTGTCAGGTTAACCGCAGTCACCGGATTTGATTGTTATATAGCAGCAGGTACCGTTGCAAAGGTTTTAGCACGAACCGACTTTCTCTTGAGCGATAAGCTCTTCGGCCAGAGAGATCTGGCCGCTTTTATCCCCTTCTCAGTGAAGTGGTGAGTGAAGTAATGATAACAAGAGCAATAAAGCGTAAGCGCTGAGGAGCACAGGATTAAACCAAGGATCTAGCATAAAAACCGATTTTAGCACGAACCGACTTTCTCTTGAGCGATAAGCTCTTCGGCCAGAGAGATCTGGCCGCTTTTATCCCCTTCTCAG